>DASXXX010000001.1:0-6937 GCA_036502765.1 Acidimicrobiia bacterium
CGCCATCGCGTACGCGCTCGGCGCGTCGGCCCTCGCCGGCACTTACAGCTATGCCAACGAGGCACCCAACATCGTCTACGAGCTGCTGCTCGGCGGGGTGCTGACCGCCACCCTCGTGCCGCTGTTCGTGAAGTACCACGAGACCGACGACGACGACGCGCCGAGCGCGATCTTCACCGTCGCGATCGCCGCGCTCGCCGCGATCACCGTGATCGGTGTGGTCGCGGCGCCGTGGATCGTCGACCTCTACACGCTCAACGTGAAGGGTGCGAACGTCGCCGCGCAACAGGCGCTCGCCACCGATCTCCTGCGGCTGTTCATGCCGCAGATGCTCTTCTACGGCATCGTCACGCTGGCCACCGCGATGCTGAACGCGCGTCGACGGTTCCTGGCCGCCGCGTTCGCGCCCGTGCTCAACAACCTCGTCGTCATCGCGGTGTTCCTCGCGCTCCCCCGCATCGCCGACGGTTCCCTCACGGTCGACCACGTGCTCGCCGACGACGGCCTTGTCCTGCTCATCGGGTTGGGCACCACCGCGGGCGTCGTCGTGATGGCGTTGGCGTTGCTGCCGCCACTGACCCGGTTGCACACCCACCTGCGCTTCTTCCCCCGGTGGAAGCACCCCGCGGTGCTCATGATGCTGCGTCTCTCGGGATGGACCGTCGGCTACGTCATCGCCAACCAGATCGCCTTGCTCGTGGTGACGATCCTGGCCAACGGCACCGACGGCGGCCCGTTCATCTACATCAGCGCGTACGCGTTCTTCCAGCTCCCCCACGGCTTGTTCGCGGTGTCGCTCATGACGACGTTCACACCGGAGATGGCGAGCGCGGCGACGCGCGGCGATCTCGCGGCCCTGCGCACGCAGCTCTCGCGTGGCATCCGGCTCGCGGCGACGGTCGTGGTGCCCGCGTCTGCGCTCTACATCGGACTCGCACGCCCGATCATCGTCGCGTTGTTGCAACGCGGCGCGTTCTCGGCCGCCGACGCGTCAGCCGTGTCCGACACGCTCGTGGCGTTCTCGGTGGGACTGCTGCCGTTCTCGATCTACCTGTTCGCCATGCGCGCGTTCTACGCGCGCCACGACACGTACACGCCGTTCTGGATCAATTGCATCGAGAACGCGGTGAACATCGCGCTCGCGTTCCCGCTCTACGCGTGGCTGGGGATCCCCGGCCTCGCGCTCGCGTTCGCGCTCGCGTACTTCGTCGCCGCCATCGTCACCCTGGGCGTGCTGCGGGTCCGGCTCGACGGCATCGACGGTGCGCGGATCCTGTCGTCGCTCACCCGGATCGTGGCCGCCGGTGTGGTCGTCGGCGGAGTGAGCTGGGCCGTCGGCGAGTTCGTCGGCTGGTCGAGCTTCGGCCACGCGCTCGTCGCCGTGGTCGCAGGGACGGCGATCGGCGGCGCGGTGTACGTCGGACTCCTGATGTTGCTGCGGGTGGAGGAGCTGTCGGCGGTGCGCAGCCTGGTGCCGGCCCGGCTGCGGTCGCGCTCGTGAAGCGTGCCACGATCATGAGGTTGACGCCCCACCGAACCCATCATCCCCGTCGAGCCCGTCGAACACAGGAGCGATCCCAGTGAGCATCCGGGTGGTCACCGACAGCAGTTGCGATCTGCCCCAGTCGCTGGTCGACGCGCTGCGCATCGAGATCGTCCCGCTCACCATCCGCTTCGGCGACGAGGAGTTCGTCGACCGCGAAGAGCTGAGCACCGACGAGTTCTGGCAGCGGCTCGAGCACTCGAAGCTCCTCCCCGAGACTGCGGCGCCCTCGGCCGGCGCGTTCGAGACCACGTTCCGCGAGCTGCTGGCGCGGGGCGCCACCGGCATCGTGTGCATCAACCTGTCGTCACACCTCTCGGCCACGATGCAGGCCGCGCAGGTGGCTGCGGCCGCCGTCGCCAACGACATCCCGGTGCAGGTGATCGACTCCCAGAGCGCGTCGATGGGCCTCGGCAACCTGTGCCTCACGGCGGCTCGGCGCGCGGCCGACGGCGACTCGCTCGAGGCGATCGTGCAGGAGGTCGTGAACCGCCGCGACCGCACGAAGCTGTTCGCGACCCTCGACACGCTCGAGTTCCTCAAGCGGGGCGGCCGGGTCGGCAACGCGCGCGCCCTCCTCGGCACCGTGCTCTCGATCAAGCCCGTCGTCGAGCTGCGCGACGGCGTCGTCGAGGAGGCGGGCAAGGTGCGCACCCGTTCGAAGGCGCTCAAACTGCTCGCGGCGAAGGCCTCGGAGGGGAAGATCGAGCACCTCGCGGTGCTCCACGGCAACGCGCCCGACGTCGACGAGCTCTTCGCGCTGCTCGAACCCGTCTTCCCCCGCGACGACATCATCACCGGCATCGTCGGCCCGGTCATCGGGACCCACGCGGGACCTCGGGTCATCGGAGTGACCTACCAGGTGGTCCGCTGACGACAACAATGCTGCCGTGGAGTTGACCGCGCCCGGCACCGTTCTCGGCGGCCGCTACCGCCTCGTGTCCCCCATCGCGCGCGGTGGCATGGCCACGGTGTGGGTGGCCGACGACCCCGTGCTCTCGCGCCGCGTGGCCGTCAAGATCCTCCGTTCCGACCTCGCGGCCGACGACGGCACCCGGGTCCGCTTCCGGCACGAGGCCATCGCGGCGGCCCGGCTCTCGCACCCCAACATCGTCGCCACCTACGACACCGGCGACGACGAAGGCGTGGCCTACATCGTGATGGAGCTCATCGACGGGCCCACCCTCCGTCACCTCATCGACGAGCAGGGCGGCCTGCCGGTCGCCGACGTGATCCGCATCGGCAAGCAGGTGGCCGACGCGCTCGACGCCGCGCACCGCGCCGGCTTGGTGCACCGCGACGTGAAGCCGGCCAACGTGTTGGTGCCGCCATCGGGGCCGGTGAAGGTCACCGACTTCGGCATCGCCAAGGCCGCGGGAGCCGACGACCTCACGCGCACCGGCACCGTGATGGGCACGGCGCGGTACCTCTCCCCGGAGCAGGTCAATGGCCGCCCCACCGATCCGCGCACCGACGTCTACGCCCTCGGCCTCCTCATGTACGAGGCGCTCACCGGCCACCCCCCGTTCGGGGGCGACACCGAGATCGCGACGGCGATGGCGCGCCTCACCACCTCGGCACCCGCCGTGCGCGCCGAGCGACCCGAGGTGTCGCAGGCGATCGACGACGTCATCCACCGGTGCCTGGCGCGCCAGCCGTCGGCTCGCTTCGGGTCGGCCGCGGCGGTGCGCGACGCGCTCGACCGTGCCCGGCTCGACCCGACCGGTGCGATCCCCCGTCCGGTCGTGCCGCCGACCACGCCGGCCGCGGCCGGCGGTGGGGCCGCGGGCGCGGCGCTGCCACCGGCCCACACCGGACCCACGCACCCCCAGCCGCTCCCCGTGCCGGTCGCCACCACGCCCACCCGTCGCCGGCGCCGACGGTTCACCTGGCTGTGGGTGCTGCTCGTCGTGCTGGTCGCGATCGCGGGTGGTGTCGCCGCGTTCCTCCTCGTGAACGACAGCTCCGGATCGAGCGGTGGCAACGGCAACGGGGCGTCGGCGGCCCCGTCGGCGCAGAACGCCACGATCATCGGAGCCACGTCGTTCGACCCCCTGGGTGACGGCACGGAGAGCCCCGACCTGGTCGGCAACGCGATCGACGGCAACTCCGAAACCGCCTGGTCCACCGAGCAGTACGACCAGTTCCCCGACGGACCGAAGACCGGCGTCGGCCTCGCGCTGTCGCTGGACCGTGCGTACGACCTGACCAAGGTGACCGTCGACGCGCTCCGTGCCGGCTGGGGCGCGTCGATCTACGTGAGCGACAAGTCGGTCGACACCCTGACCACCCTCGACGACTGGGGCGACGCGCGCGCCAGCGGCTCCGACCTCGACCGCACCAAGGCATTCGAGTTCAGCGGCGTGAAGGGCCAGTCGGTGCTGGTGTGGTTCACCCAGCTCCCGACCGGTGACAACGGCCAGCACTACGTCGAGGTGACCGAGGTGAAGGTTGCGTGACGACGACGACCGCGCGCTCGTCGTCCGCGCCGTCGACGGAGACCGTCGCTCCCTCGAACTGCTCCTCGACCGCCACGCCGACCGCATCCACGCGGTGTGTCGCCGGATCGTCGCGCACCCCGAGGACGCGCTCGACGCCACCCAGGAGGCGATGATCGCGATCGCGCGCGGCATCACCCGCTTCGACGGGCGCGCCGCGTTCAGCACCTGGTGCTACCGGATCGCCACGAACGCCGCGCTCGACGAGCTCCGCCGGACGCGCCGTCGCCCCGTCCCCGCACATCCCGATGCGCCCGAAGCGGTGGCGACCGGCTCGGGTCCCGACGACATCGTGGCGGCACGGCTCGACGTCGACGCCGCGCTGCAGCACGTGCCCGAGGAGTTCCGCGCGGCCGTGGTGCTGCGTGACCTCTGCGACCTCGACTACGCGGAGATCGCCGAGGTCCTCGACATCCCGCCGGGCACGGTGCGGTCGAGGATCTCGCGGGGCCGCGCGATCCTCGTGGAACAGCTCGGGCCTTCGATTCCAGGACCTGCACAATCAGGACCTGCACATTCAGGACCTGCACATTCAGGGAACCGGGTGCCCACCGGTGAACGTCAGAACGACGATGGCTGACGACGAGCGCTCCCCCGAGGGGCCTGACCCCCAGGTCGGGGCGTGGCTCGAGGTCGAGCCGCTCGACGAGGTCGCGCGCCGTCGGCTCGTCTCGACTGCGATGAGCGAGACCGGCATGCCCGAGACCGGCATGCCCGAGACGCGCCGCCCGCCGCGGACGTGGCGGTGGATCGCGGCGGCTGCCGCGGTGGTGGTCGTCGCCGTCGGCACCGTCGCGGTCGTCACGGCCAACGGTGGTCACGACGAGCCGCAGGCGACCAGGGAACGCAGTACCGCCCTTGCGCCGAAGGCGCTCGAGCAGGAGCTCGCCGCAGCACCCGATGTGGGCGACTTCGGCGACCTCGACGACGCCAAGAACCTCGCCGCCCTCCGTACCGCGCTCGGTGAGTCGTTCGCGAGCTCGGCGGCGGCGCCGCAGGTGGCAGCAGGGACCGCGAGCGACTCCTCCCGCTCGGGCACCGCGACGCCGACGTCCGGCAACGGTTGCGTGCGCGGCGTCATCGGCACGGTCGTCGCCCAGGGCTCGGGCACCATCGACGGACGCCCGGTGACCGTCCTGCTCATCGAAGGTGCCGACGGCGCGCGGTCGCTGGGCGCGATGTTCCTCGACTCGTGCGGGATCCGCGACCTCGGCAGCGGCTGATCACCGAACTGTTCGGGTACGCTCCGTCGTCCGAGTCAACCGGCCCGCGACAGAGGGAGGCGCCGTGGCGGACTGGACGACCGATGCGGTCGACACGCTCGAGAACGTTGTCGCCGCGGTACGCGACAAGACCGTCGTGCCCGCGCAGAAGGCCACGAAGGCGGTCGTCTTCGGCCTGCTCGTCGCGTTCTTCGTGCTCACCGCGGTGCTGATGCTCGCCATCGCCCTCTTCCGGGTGCTGGTCGTGCTCACCGGCGAGGTGTGGGCGGCCTACCTGATCCTGGGCGGAATCTTCGTGGCCGCGGGGGCGTTCGTGTGGACGCTGCGCTCACCGCGGAACGAGGATGCGAATGCCTGATCTCCACGAGCTCGTGATCGTCGGATCCGGACCGGCTGGTCTGACGGCCGCGGTCTACGCCGGCCGGGCCAACCTGAATCCGATCGTGATCGAGGGCATCGGCGCCGGCGGGCAGCTCATGCTCACCACCGACGTCGAGAACTATCCCGGCTTCCCCGACGGCATCCTCGGCCCCGAGCTGATGATGAAGTTCCGTGAGCAGGCCGAACGCTTCGGGGCCGAGTTCGTCACCGCCGACGCCGACCGGGTGGAGCTCACCCCCGGCGGTCCGCACGGCGTCTGGGTGGGCGACCGGGAGTTCCGGGCCCGCTCGATGATCATCACCACCGGCGCCAAGGCCCGCATGCTCGGGCTGCCCAACGAGCAGCGTCTGCTCGGCCACGGCGTGTCGACCTGCGCCACTTGCGACGGCTTCTTCTTCCGGGAGAAGCCCATCGCGGTCATCGGCGGCGGCGACTCCGCCATCGAGGAGGCCATCTTCCTCACCAAGTTCGCGACGACCGTCTCGCTGATCCACCGGCGCGACGAACTGCGGGCCTCGAAGATCATGCAGGACCGCGCGTTCGCCAATCCCAAGATCGAGTTCGTGTGGAACTCGGAGATCGCCGACGTCATGGGCGACGGCTCGGTCGAGTCGGTACGGCTGCGTGACACCGTCAGCGGCACCGAGTCCGACCTCGAGGTGGCCGGGATGTTCGTCGCCATCGGTCACGACCCCAACACCGCGCTGTTCCGTGGCCAGCTCGAGCTCGACGAGAACGGCTACATCGTCACCGACGCCGACTCCACCCGTACCTCGGCGGAGGGCGTGTTCGCGGCCGGCGACGTGCAGGACCACGTGTTCCGCCAGGCGGTCACCGCGTCGGGGTCGGGCTGCATGGCCGCGATCGAGGCCGAGCGCTGGCTCGGCGAGCACGAGACGCCCGGCTGAGCTGAGCTCGACTCGCGGTCGCCAAAACCGACCGTGCCAGTCGGGAATGACACCCGCAGCGACGCCGTTGTGCCCAGGAGCACGTCGGTAGACTCGACCGACCTCAGGAAAGGACCCCCAGTGGCCGACGAAATCCTCACCCTCTCCGATGCGACGTTCGACGAGACCATCGCCGGTTCCGACACCCCCGTCCTCGTCGACTTCTGGGCCGAGTGGTGCGGTCCCTGCAAGATGATTGCCCCCACGCTGGCCGAGATCGCCAGCGAGCAGAAGGGCAAGCTCGCCATCGGCAAGCTCAACGTCGACGACAACCCCGACACCGCTCGGCGGTTCGACGTGATGAGCATCCCGACCCTCCTGGTGTTCAAGGACGGCCAGCAGGTG
>DASXXX010000002.1:0-5540 GCA_036502765.1 Acidimicrobiia bacterium
GTAGCGCACACCGCCTCCGACCACGACCGCGCCCGGCGTGATGTGCTCGGGCTGGAGGATGCCGGGCACGCCCGCGGCGGCGACGACGATGCCGGCCCGGCGGGTGTACTCGGGCCAGTCGGGCACGCCGGTGTGCACGACCGTGACGGCGGCGTTCGCGGTGTCGCGCTTCTGCGAGAGCAGGAGCGCGAGCGGACGACCGAGCGTGGTGCCGCGCCCGAGGACACACACCTCGTGGCCGGCCACCGGGATCTCGTAGAACGCGAGCAGCGCTTCGATGCCAGCCGGCGTCGCCGGTACCGGTCCCGACATCATGAGCGCCAGGCGACCCATGTTGACCGGGTGCATGCCGTCGACGTCCTTGTCGGGGTCCATCTCCAGCAGCGCGGCGTCGAAGTCGATCTGCGGCGGGGTGGGGTGCTGGATGAGGAAGCCGTCGACGAGCGGGTCGTCGTTGAAGGCGCGCACCGCGGAGAGCACGTCGGCCTGGGTGGCGTCCTCGGGCAGGTGCTGGTGCGGGGCCGACCAGCCGAGCTCGTGCGCCTTCTCCATCTTCATGCCGACGTAGCGCGCGCTGGCGCCGTCGTCGCCCACGAGGATGGTGCCGAGTCCGGGCGTGTGCCCGTGGTCGATCAGCTTCTCGCTGCGCGGGACGAGGTCGGCGAACACCGCGTCGGCGACGGGACCTCCAGGCATCATTCGTGCGCTCAATGTAAGAAGTGCCTCTCTCCCGTGAACACCATGGCGACGCCGAGCTCGTCGGCGCGCTCGATGTTGGACTCGTCGCGCATCGCACCACCAGGTTGCACGATGACAGCCACTCCCGCGGCCGCGGCCGCTTCGATGCCGTCGGGGAACGGGTAGAACGCGTCGGACGCGCAGGCACCGCCTCGGGCTCGGCCGTTCGCCTTCTTCGCCGCGATCTCGCCCGACTCGACCCGGTTCTGCTGTCCCGCGCCGATGCCGACGGCCTGGCCGTCCTTGACCAGCACGATCGAGTTCGACTTCACGTGCCCGCAGATGCGCCACGCCAGCTCGGCGTCGCGCCACTCCGCGTCGGTGGGCGCCCGCTTGGTGACGACGCGCCAGTCGTCGCGGGTGGCGACGAAGTGGTGGGCGTCCTGCACCAGGAACCCGCCGCTGATCTGGCGGAAGTCGAGGGTCTGCGGTTCGGGTAGGCCCGCGGTGAGGAGACGGGTGTTCTTGCGCTTCGCGATGAGCGACTCGATCGTGCCGGGCTCCCAGCCGGGCGCCATGATCAGGTCGGCCTGCGGCCCGGCGACCATGCGCGCTGCGGTCGCGGCGTCGACCGGGTGGTTGAGCGCGACGATGCCGCCGAACGCCGAGCGCTCGTCGCATTCGAGTGCGCGCTGGTACGCGGTCGCGAGGTCGCCGTCGAGCGCGACGCCGCACGGGTTGGCGTGCTTGATGATCGCCACCGCCGGTCCCCCCGCGTTCATGGTGCCGAAGTCGTGCACCATGCGCCACGCGGCGTCGGCGTCGTACAGGTTGAGGTAGCTGAGTGCGAGGCCCGCGTGCTGCTCGACGTCGTCCCACCAGCTCGACGTGCCGCTGATGCGGTAGCGCGCCGCGTGCTGGTGCGGGTTCTCGCCGTAGCGGAGCGCCTCACCCGTGCGCTCGAGCGCGAGATCGATGTACGTCGGAAGTGGTTCGGGCTCGTCAGCGGAAGCTTGCAGCCAATCGACGATCTGCGCGTCGAACGCGGCGGTGCTGGCGAACGCGGCGACCGCGAAGGCGCGGCGGGTGTCGTCACCGACGGTGTTGTCGTTGGCGTCCATCTCCTCGAGCAGCGGTGCGTACTGCGACGCGTGGGTGACGATGGTGACGAAGGCGTGGTTCTTCGCCGCCGCCCGGACCATCGCGGGACCGCCCACGTCGATGGTCTCGATGCCCGGATCCCGCGCGAACGGGTAGAGGTTCGACACGACGAGGTCGAACGGCTCGATGCCGTAGGTGGCCATGTCCTCGTCGTGGGTCTTCTTGGAGCGGTCGGCGAGGATCCCGCCGTGGATCTTCGGGTGGAGGGTGACGACACGGTGGTCGAGGATCGGCGGCACGCCGGTGATGTCGTCGACCGCGGTGACGGGGATGCCGGCGTCGGCGATCGCCTTGGCGGTGCCCCCCGACGACACGAGCACGACGCCGCGGTGCTGGAGCTCCTTCGCGAACTCGACGATGCCGGCCTTGTCGTACACCGAGAGCAGGGCCCTCGTGATCTTCCTGCGCATCACTCGACCAACTTTCGCAGCACTTCGGGATAGATCCTTCGCTCGACTTCCTTGATCCGCTCGTGGAGGGTCTCGACCGTGTCGTCGGGGAGGACGGGGACCGCCTCCTGCGCCAGGATCGGGCCCTCGTCGACCTCGAGGCGCGCCAGGTGCACGGTGCACCCGGTGACCTTCACGCCCGCGGCGAGCGCGTCGTCGACTGCGTGCCACCCCTTGAACGCGGGGAGCAGTGCGGGGTGGGTGTTGACGATGCGGTCGGGGAACGCGTCGTGGATCGGTTTCGACAGGATGGTGCCGAATCCGGCCATGGCGATCAGGTCGACCTGGTGCCGGTTGAGGGCGTCGAGCACTTCATGGGTGTAGGCGACGCGGTCGAAGTCGGCGCCGAACGTGGTGCGCTCGACCAGTTCGGTGGCGACACCGGCCTCCTCGGCGATGACCAACGCACCGCACGCGCGGTCGGCGAGCACGACCGCGATGGGCAGCTCGTGTTCGAGCATGGAGCGGAGGATGGTGCCGCTCCCCGACGCCAACACCGCGAGACGGGACACGCTGCGAAGGTAGCCGAGTCGTCCCGGTGGGGTCGGCCTGCGCCGAGGATCCCGTCCGAGGATCCTTGCAATCGGGGTCAACCCATGATGGGCTAGGCGCCGATGTGCCCGGGCAGGGTACGCAACACGCGCGAAAGAGGGACGGCTGTGGACATCAACAAGCTCAACACGGGCGAGAAGGTGATCGGGGTCAGCGGCATCCTGCTTCTGATCTTCTCGTTCTTCCCGTGGCTCGGTTTCTCCTATCGGGGATTCTCCGACTCGAGCAGCGCCTGGAGCTACACGCTGTGCTGGTTGGCGGTCGTGCTCGGCGTGCTCATGGCCGGCTACGTGATCGCCAAGGCGGCCGGCGTCGACATGCCCGAGCTCGGCAGCGTCAAGTGGGCACACGCGCTGCTCGGCATCGCGATCGTCGTGTTCCTCTTCATCCTCATCAAGGTGATCGCGGGCCCCAGCACGCACGGCGTCGACATCTCCGGCTTCGGCGTGTCGAAGGACCGCAAGATCGGGATCTTCCTCGGCCTGCTCGCGTCGATCGGCCTCCTCGCCGGGGCGTTCCTCAACGCCAAGGAGACCGGCGACCTGCCGGGCAACCTCGGCGGGACCTCGGGTGGGACCACGCCGCCCCCGCCGCCACCCACCGCCTGATCATCCGGCGCACGCACCACTGATTCGACCTCGCCCTGTGCGGGGTCGATTCATGTTCCGAGGAGGGCGGATATGAACGACGTGATGAAGCCCGGGCTCGGCGCCGCGGCGGGCGCGTTCGTCGTCGTCGGTGTGGTGTCGTTCGCCGTCGAGGTCACGAGCGACGACCCCACCACGCCGGGTGTGGTGCTGGGTGGCGTTCGAGGTCGGTGACTCGGGCAGCTCGAGCCCGATCCCGTTCCAGAGCGGGTTCGGCACTTCGTCGAACCAGACGAACTTCGACGTCTCCGACACGCGGCGCTCGACCGCCGCGGCTATGCCGGTGCGGCCACACCCTTCGTGGCCGCGGGCGCGATCGTGCTCGGCGGCAACGAGAGCGTCCTGCTCGGCGGTTTCCTCGCGATCGCGGCGGGTGTCGCGGTCGGTGGCATCGCGTTCGGCTTCGCGCTCGCGCTCGGCTCGCTGGCGTGGTGGCTGGCGCCGGTGCTCGGCGAACCCGACGACGGCAACGACGCACCTCGGCCCACCGCCCCACCCGCTGGTACTGCCGGTACCGCAATCTTCCCCGACACCGCCGCCGCCTGACGCCAAAGGCGGCCTGAACCCGACCGTGGCCTGATCCCGCCGCGGGCGACAGTCGCCTGGACAAATCCGTAGGAACGATTCGTCGAACCACTCCACCGATTCGCCGAACGATTCGTTCCTACGACGACACGCGAGTGTCCGCGCCGCTGTGCGGAAGAGTGTCACACCTCGCTGACATCCTGGAACGAAAGCATCCTGGAACGAACTTCCCCGGTCCTGCGATCAGGAGAAGTCGTCGTGCCCGAACCTCGCGCCCACCGATGGCGTCGCTTCCGAGACCGGCCTGCAATGTTCGAACGCGAACGTGAGCTCGTCGCCGCTGTGACCGAGGTGGAACACGAACAGCGCCGCCTCGCCGATCGCTACGTCGAACTGCGAGGGGAACTCGTCGAGCTCCATCGGCTGCTGTGGCCTCCGGACCGGGACGGGCCCTACCGCAAGAATCGCCGCCCCGATGTTCCTGGACCGGCGCCGATCCCGCCGCCGGCGCACGAAGCGCAACCGTTGCACGGGCGCGCGCTGCGTCGAGCCGCGCTTGCCTCACTCAGCGACGCCGGTCGACCGCTCACGTTGACCGAGATCCACCGAGCTCTGCACCTGTCCGGGTACCGCATCGTCTCCGACCATCCCGTGAAGCAGCTCGGCGATGCGCTCCGATACGAGGAGCAGCAAGATCGAGTTCGGCGCGTTGCGCGCGGAACCTACGAGTCGCGCTAGGGCTTCGAAACGCCTACAACTTCGAAACGATGCCAGCCATGAGCTCGCCGGCCTCGGTGGGGTTGAGGCCGACCTCGACGCCCGCGTCGCGCAGCGCTTCCATCTTGGCGGCCGCGGTGCCCTTGCCGCCGGAGACGATGGCACCGGCGTGGCCCATCTTCTTGCCCGGAGGCGCGGTCACGCCCGCGATGTACGACGACACCGGCTTCGACATCGAGCTCTTGATGAACTCGGCTGCCTCTTCCTCGGCCGAACCACCGATCTCGCCGATCATCATGACGGCCTTGGTCTCGGGGTCGGCTTCGAACGCACGCAGGCAGTCGATGAAGCTCGTGCCCGGCACCGGGTCACCACCGATGCCGACGCAGGTCGTCACACCGATGCCCTTCTGCTGCAGCTCGTAGAGCGCCTGGTAGGTGAGCGTGCCCGAGCGGCTCACGATGCCGACCGGGCCGCCTTCCTTGGCGATGTGTCCGGCGGTGATGCCGATGTTGCACTTGCCGGGGCTGATGATCCCGGGGCAATTCGGGCCGAGCAGCCGCGTGTTCGGGAAGTCGCGCCGCAGCTTGTTGAAGAACCACGCCTCGTCCTGCGCGGGGACACCCTCGGTGATGCACACGACGAACTCGATGCCGGCCTCGGCCGCCTCCATCACGGCACCCCGCACACCGGGCGCGGGGATGAAGATGCACGACGCGGTGGCGCCGGTCGCGGCAACCGCGTCGCCCACGTTGGCGAACACGGGGATGCCGTCGACATCCGTGCCCGCCTTCTTGGGGCTCGTCCCGGC
>DASXXX010000003.1:0-4012 GCA_036502765.1 Acidimicrobiia bacterium
GGTGCGTCGCTGTTCGACGGTCGCTACGGGCTGGCGCGGCGCAAGCCGGCACAGCTCAAGACGATGCAGGCGTTCTCCCATGACGACCTCGACCAGAAGATCACCCACGGCGACCTGCTGGTGCAGGTGTGCGCCAACCACCGGGACACCGTCGGAAATGCCATGCTCGACATGATGCGCCAGACCAGCGGCGGCATGCGTCTTCGCTGGCGTGTCGACGCGTTCCGGTTCCCGCCGCGACCCGTGGGCGTTCCGCGCGACTGGATGGGGTTCAAGGACGGCATCGCCAACCCGAACACCTCCGACGCCTCCCAGATGAATCAGGTGGTGTGGGTGCAGCCCGGCCGGCGGGAACCGGCCTGGACCGCGGGCGGGAGCTACCAGGCGCTGCGCATCATCCGGATGCACTTGGACGAGTGGGACAAGGTGCCCGTCGAGCAGCAGGAGCGCACCTTCGGCCGGCGCAAGCTGAGCGGCGCGCCGCTGTACGCGACCGACCCGAACGCCTCGGACGAACTCGACCCGATCTACACCAACGACCCGCAAGGTCGGCTCACGCCGCTGAACTGCCACATCCGGCTGGCCAACCCCCAGACCCCGCAAACCGCGGCCACCAGCACGATCCTGCGCCGAAGCTACCAGTACGACCAGAGCCCCGACGAGGGCGGGAACCCGAACATGGGGCACACGTTCTGCTGCTTCCAGCAACGGCTGGACACATACGTCGCGATGCAGACCCGGCTCGAGAACGAGATGCTCGCGCGCTACATCACCCCGATCGGGGGCGGCTACTTCTTTGCCGTTCCCGGCGTACGCGACGCACGCGACTACTACGCATCGGGACTGTTGCGCGGGCCGAAGAGATGAGCCCCGCCCCGCTCGCGCACGACCGGCGGATCCGGGCACGGATTCCGCGCTCCCCCGTGACGCTCTGCATCGGGATCCTGCTCGCGCCGATCGGAGTCCTCTCCTGCTCGACGTCGCCCTCCGCCGAGAAACGCCCCGCTCCCGCGCGAATCTACGTCACCAACCAGCTCGACAACACCGCCTCGGTCATCGACGGCGCGACCCACAAGATGGTCGCGACCGTGCGCGTCGGTGTCTCCCCGGCGCAGATGGCGGTATCTCCGGATCGCAAGTCCGTCTACATCGCCAACACCGGCAGCGACACCGTGTCGGTCCTGAACACCGACGACAACACCATCGCGCGGACGATCGCACTGCCTCCCCGAAGCAGGCCCATAGATGTGGCCGTCAACCCCAACGGGCGCTACCTCTACATCGCCGACGGCGGCTCCAACCGCGTCGCGGTCCTCGACGCCCGGGCCGAGCGCGTCGTGGCGTCCGTGCGGGTCGGCACCCAGCCGCTGAGCGTCGCGGCCGCGCCTGACGGCAAGACGGTCTACGCCGCCAACAGCGGGTCCGGCGACGTGTCGGTCATCAACGCCCGGACCAACCGCGTCGTGCGTGCCATCCCAACCGGACGGTTCCCATCACGTGTGGCCGTCACGCCGGACGGCGCGTCCCTCTACGTCACCAACCAGCTGTCGGGCGTCACCGTCATCAACGCCGGGAACGGGAGGATCGCGGCCAGGCTCCGGGAGCCGAGCCCGTTCAGCGTCGCGATCAGCGCCAACGGCGACCGCGCCTACGTCACCAGCCTCGGTCCGGGCAGGATCACAGCCATCGACACCGGGACCCACCGTGTCTCCTCCACCGTCTCCGTCGGGCCATACGGGACGGACCCGTTCACCGTACGGGCGACCGGCGACGCCGTCTACGTGGCCAACCAGGGAGCGAACACCCTGTCCATCATCGACCAGAGCACCTTCAAGACGACGGCCACCATTCCGACCGGCGCCAGCCCGTACGGCATCGCCATCGTCCAGCCCTTACCCAAGACCCGCTGAGCGCAGTGGCATCGGGGCGGCCGCCGGCTCACGGGCCGGCGTCGACCGCACTTGCGACCGAGCCGACCGCGAGATCCGAACAAGACTTGCCTCATGACCCCGGAACGGCGATCTCCGTCGCCCAGGGGAAGCAGGCCTATGCACATACTGTCTCTGCGAGCGCAGCGAACTGCGTCCCCGGCTGCCGAAGGAGCGAGCCGTGCCGATGCCCTTCCGGAAGTACCGTCCGTACGAGACCGTCGCCCTGCCCGACCGGGCTTGGCCCGACGTCGTGCTCGAGCACGCTCCCGTGTGGTGTTCGACCGACTTGCGCGACGGCAATCAGGCGCTCGCCAATCCGATGGATGCGGCCCGCAAGCGCGACTACTTCGAGCTTCTGCTCGAACTGGGCTTCAAGGAGGTCGAGGTCGGCTTTCCCGCGGCGTCGAAGGTGGATTTCGACTTCGTCCGCGCCCTGATCGACGAGGACCTGATTCCGACGGATGTGACGATCGCGGTCGTGACCCAGGCGAGGCCCGAGCTGATCGAGCGGACGTTCGAGGCGATCGACGGCGCGCGGCGAGCGATCGTTCACTTGTACAACTCGACGTCCGTCGTACAGCGGCGCGTCGTCTTCGGGCTTGGGCGAGAGGGAATAACGGACCTCGCCGTCGGCGCCGCTGCGATGTGTCGCCGCCTCGCTGCGGCGACGGCGACGGAGATCGTCTTCGAGTACTCGCCGGAGAGCTTCCATCACACCGAGCTCGACTTCGCTCTCGAGATCTGCGAGGCAGTTGTGTCCGAGTGGGGCCCAACGCCTGAGGAGACGATGATCGTCAACCTGCCCACGACGGTCGAGCATTTTCCGCCCAACGTGTATGCGGACCGGATCGAGTGGTTCGGGCGTCGGTTCTCGCGGCGGGACTCGATCGTGCTCTCGGTGCATCCTCACAACGATCGGGGTACGGCGGTCGCGACAGCGGAGCTCGGTCTGATGGCCGGTGCCGAACGGGTCGAGGGAACGCTGTTCGGCAACGGCGAGAGGACTGGAAACGTCGATCTCGTGACGCTCGCGCTCAACCTGCTGACGCAGGGAGTCGACCCTGGGCTTGACCTCTCGCATCTCGACGAGGCCCGGCGGATCGTCGAGGAGTGCAATGAGCTGCCGGTCCACCCGCGACATCCATGGGTCGGCGATCTCGTGTACACCGCATTCTCGGGTTCCCATCAGGACGCCATCCGGAAGGGGATGCACGCGCAAACCAAAGCCGGGCCCGGGACGCCGTGGGAAGTGCCCTACCTTCCGATCGATCCGCACGACATCGGCCGCACCTATGAGGCCATCATCCGCGTCAACTCGCAATCGGGCAAAGGCGGCGTGGCGTATCTGCTGGCCAGCCGCTACGCACTCGAGTTGCCGCGTGGTCTGCAGATCGACTTCGCGCAGAGGGTGCAGAGCGTCGTCGACGCGGAAGGCGGTGAGCTGACGGCCGGGGAGATCTACGAGCTCTTCCGGGCCAGCTATCTCGATGTCCGGACTCCGTACGGGCTCGCCGCATACCGCCACAGCGCCTCCGAGGCGGGCGACAGGCTGACAGCCCAGATTCTCGTGGGCGAAAGGACGGTCGAGATCGCCGGAAAGGGGAACGGGCCGATCGACGCGCTCGTCGACGCGCTCGGCGAACGTTTCGGCATCGCGCTGAGGGTGCTCGACTACCACGAGCATGCGACCGGGGTCGGCGCCGATGCGAGCGCCGCCGCCTACGTCGAGGCCGAGGTCGACGGTGATCCGATCTGGGGCGTCGGTATCCGCGCCAGCATCGTCGCCGCATCACTCGACGCAGTCGTGAACGCCGTCAACCGCGCGCGCCTTGCGTCTGCAGAGCGCGAGGCTGTCCTCAACGCCTTCGAGCGCCGACCGGACACCGGCCGCTGAAGAGCACGAACGTGCGCGCGCCTTCGAGCGCGGCCGTCAGCGGAACCCGCTGTGAATCGCCGCAGTCGGCGCCGTAGTACTGCTGGATGTGGAGGACTCCGGTGGCCAGGACACCGCACCGCGACCCTAGACCGACGGCGCTGCGTTCGGGTCGCCGAGCGGCACGCGGGCGAGTTCGTTGCGCGAG
>DASXXX010000004.1:0-10232 GCA_036502765.1 Acidimicrobiia bacterium
CCGATCACCGCGTTCAGCCCGATGTTCGGGAACAGCTTGTCCTCGTAGGCCCAGGCCTGCTTGCCGTTCTCGAACTCGACGAGTCGCGGCGCGGCGTCGACGAGGTGCGCGGGCATGCGCCCCTCGAACAGGTCGGGAGGCTCGATGAGGTGGTCGTCGACGGAGATGATCGGGAAGCGACGCGTACGCGGCTCGGGATCGGGCAGCAGCGGCACTATCTGCTCCTGACGACGCGACCGGGACGCGCGCCGGTGTCGACGCCGTCGCGCTGCACGACCTGGCCGTCGACGACGGTGGCGACGAACCCAGTGGGGCGTTGCAGGACGCGCTTGGCCCCGGCGGGGAGGTCGTGCACGACCTCCATCTCGAGGGGCGCGACCGCGACGGGATCGATGAGGTTGAGGTCGGCCTTGAGCCCGGGCTCGACCGCGCCGCGGTCGCGCAGGCCGTAGACGGTGGCCGGCTCGCTGGTGAGGATCGCGATCGCCTGCTCGAGCGGGATCGTGCCGCGCGGGCGCTCACGCACCCAGTAGGAGAGGACGAACGACGGGTAGCCGGCGTCGCAGATCAGGTCGACGTGGGCCCCGCCGTCGCCGAGACCGAGCACGGTCTCCGGGTGCACGAGCAGCTCGGCACGCACGTCGAGGCTGCCGGCGTAGCCGCCGAGGAAGTAGTGCACGAGCGCAGTGCCCTCGTCGGCGATGGTCCACTCGTAGAGGAGCTCTTCGGGATCGCGGCCGAGCGCGGCCGACTGGGCCGCGAGGCTGGTCGACGGGTCGGGCTCGTAGACCGGCACCAGGTGCGACGGGAACACCGCGTCCGCCTGCGCCAGCATCAGGTCGCGCAGCCGGGGCACACCGGGCTCGGGACGCTCGGCGAGGATCGCCGCCTTCACGTCGGGCTCGGCCATGCGCTCGGCACGCTCGGCGATCGGGAGGTGCTCGATGGCGTCGTACGACGGCCGGCCGCGGAACGGGTGCGACGTGCGCAGCCCACAAAAGAGGCCCTGCCCGTGCGAGCTGACCTGCGGGACGATGCGGGCGCCGTTCGCGTTCTCGCGCTCCATGTGAGCGAGACGGTCGCGCCACTCGGTGCCGGAGCCGCCGCCGAACGCGAACGTGATCGCGACGCCGGTCTCGCGCGACGCGGTCGCGAGCATCTCGATCTCGCGGTCCCACACCGCACGGTCACTGCCGGCGGCGCCGGGCATGATCGTGCTGTAGACCGCGTCGGGCGATCCCTTGCCCGCGGCGTGGATGAGCGCGGTGAGCTCGTCGGCGGTCGCGAACGTGCCCGGGACTTCTCTCCCGTCGACGGCCTTGTGCAGCTCGAGCCGGTTGGCGCTCACCCCGACCGCGCCGGCTTCGACGCCTTGAGTGACGAGGTCGGCCATGCGCGCGATGTCGTCGGCGGTGGCGGGCTCGTTGGCAGCGCCGCGCTCGCCCATCACGTAGGCGCGGAGTGCACCGTGCGGCACCTGCACCGCGACGTCGAGCGCGCGCGGGATGCGGTCGAGCGCGTCCATGTACTCGGGCACCGACTGCCAGTCCCACGTGATCGCCTCGCGCAGGCTGGCGCCGGGGATGCCTTCGACGCCCTCCATCAGGCCGATGAGCCAGTCGTGGCGGTCGGGCGCGGCGGGCGCGAAGCCGACGCCGCAGTTGCCCATCACCACCGTGGTGACGCCGTGCCAGAGCGAGGGCGTGAGCAGCGGATCCCACGTGACCTGGCCGTCGTAGTGCGTGTGCACGTCGACGAACCCGGGTGTGACGACGAGGCCGGTGGCATCGAGCTCTTCGCGACCAGGTTGGTCGACGGTGCCGACGGCGGTGATGCGGCCGTCGTCGACCGCGACGTCGGCGAAGACGGGGGTGCCCCCGCGGCCGTCGACGACGGTTCCGTTCCGGATCACGAGATCGTGCACGTCACCTTCCCCCCGAAAGGCGCCGCCGAGTTGCAACCTGACGGCGCCCGCCGACCCTACTGCCGCCGCGCGCGAGGGTGCCTCCCCGACTTCGTCGCGTCATCGCGTCCTAGCCTGCGGCCCGTGGACGCCGACCAGCTCTGGCCCTTCATCCGCGACATCCCCGACTTCCCGCAGCCGGGCGTCGTGTTCCGCGACATCACGCCGCTGCTCGGCGACGCAGGCGCGTTCCGCGCCGCAACCGAACTGCTCGCGGCGCCGTTCGACGGCCCCATCACGAAGGTGGTCGGCATCGAAGCGCGCGGCTTCATCCTCGCGGCGCCGATCGCGCTCGCGCTCGGCGCCGGCTTCGTACCGGTGCGCAAGCCGGGCAAGCTGCCGTGGGACACCCACTCGCACAGCTACGACCTCGAGTACGGCTCCGACACGCTCGAGGTCCACCGCGACGCGCTCACGCCCGACGATCGCGTCCTCATCGTCGACGACGTGCTGGCCACCGGCGGCACCGCCACCGCGACGTGCCGTCTCGTCTCCGAGTTCTTCGAGGCGACGGTGGTCGGCGTCACCTTCCTGCTGGAGCTCACCGCGCTCGGCGGCCGCGAGCGCGTGGCGCCGCTCGGCCACCGCATCGAATCGGTCCTGGTGATCTGACTCGCCGTTCTGGCCCGCCGGCCCGTCACAGGGCCGGTCACACATCGCCGACCTGCGTCCCGGGGAGCGAGATGCGGCTCGTGCAGGTCAACGGCGAGCCCGGCGTGCTGTTCCTCGACGCCGAGCACACGCCCGACTACACGCTGTCGTTCTCGTTCACACCCGACGGCCAGGTGCGACGCTTCTACAGCCAGCTCAACCCCGAGAAGCTCCGTCACCTGCACTGACGAGTGCGGACTCGGTGTCGGTCGGCTCGGTCTCGGTCGGCGCCGGCGACGACTCCGTGCGCGACGACCACGTGAGCGCGGCGACGCTGCCACCGAGCACCGCGAGCGCGCACCCTTCAGGAACCCTTGGCGACCGCGGCGTCGTTGCCGGGGTCCGCGTACCGTTCGACCAACGCGTCGGGCCGGTCCTGCTGGAGGAACCCGAGCTCGTTGCCGTCGGGATCGCGCAGCACGTGGACCGGACCGTCGGGCGTGCCGTCGGTGACACCACGGTCGGCGAACCCCGCCGCCGCGAGGCGCGCGACCAGCGCGTCGAGGTCGGGCACGGTCCAGATCGGGAGGCAGCTCGGCGTCCGGCGGTGCTCGGCCAGCAGCACCTGCGGACCGTCGTCGCTCACGCGCACCGCCGCCACCTCGGTGCCGAAGCGGCGGAAGTGCCAGAGGAACACGGCGCCGAGCGCGCGCTCGTAGAACTCGATCGCGGCGTGCACGTCGTCGACGCCGACATAGAGGTAAGCCGGTGGACCGAGGCCCAGCACGTCAGGCGGGCACGTCAGACCGGCACGTCAGACCGGCACGTCAAACGATGCGGTAGTCGTAGTAGGCGAACGCCCGCTGGAGCCGGGCACGCTGTCCGGGTTGGTACAGCACGCCGTCGAAGAGCAGATAGCCGAGGTAACGGCGCGCACCGATCCTCGCGATCGCGCCGACGGTCTCGAGGCGCACGGTCGTGGCCGGCTTCGGGAGGAAGACTCGTCGACCGAACGGGAACACGAGGTCGAGCCCGTCGGCGAGCACGGTGAAGCGCCACGGCAGCAGCCGGCCGTGCAGCCACGCGCACACGACGAACACGGTGGCGAACTGGACCCAGTGGCTCCAGTGGATCACCGCGACCGCGAACGCGAGCCCGAGGAGGACCTTGGGCCACCAGCGGAGGAACCCGCTGCTGCCCTCGTAGGACGCGAAGCCGTCCATGCAGAGAAGGCTATGCCCGTTGGCAAGCCCGATGAATCGAGCCAGTGAATCGAGCCGCGAATCGCTCACGTCCCGATGGTCGAGAGGAACGCGGCGACCGCGAAGCCGGCGGCCGCCGCCAGCCCCGCGCGACGACCGGCGCCGCGCACCGCGATCGGCACCATCTCGTTGACGCACACCACGACCATCGCGCCCGCGGCGATGGTCTGGATGATCGCGATGAGGTCGGCCTCGCTCGGCTTCAGAATTGCGTAACCCGCGAGCCCGGCGACGAAGCCGACCAGCACGATCGCGGCGAACCGCACCAGCACCTTCCGCAACTCGATCCCGCCCGCGAGCAGGGCGGCGGCGACCCCGATCGCGTCGGGCAGGTTCGAGAGGAACACCGCGCCGACGAGCGCGACCGACACCGTTCCGCCGCCGAGCAGGGTGAGGCCGATGGCGATCGACTCGGGGATGCCGTCGAGCACCATGCCCACCGTGAGGTTGCGCGCCGCCGTGGCGTCGGCGCCGGACGGCAACGCGGAGTCGCCGCCGAGGTCCTCGGCCTCCTCGACCGGCGCTTCGGGATCTTCGCGTTCGGCGCGCTGGTTGAGCCACGTGGTGAGGCCGTAGTAGCCCACCGCGCCGACGAGCAGTCCGATGCCGGCGGGCGCGCGTCCCGCGGCGTCGTACGCGGGCACGACCAGGTCGGTGGTGATCGCGCTGATGAGCGCACCGGCGCCGAACGCCATGACGAGGCCGAGCCAGCGCGGCTCGGTCAGCTTCGGGAAGCGGGCGACGAGCAGCGCGCCGATCAGCAACGCCGACTGGCCGAGCGCGGCCCACAACCCTGCTTCGAGCACGAGACGGGAGTCTCGCGCGCCCGTTCAGCGGAAGGAGCTACCCCGCGCGCGCGGTGTCGCCCAGATGTGCGAGCAGGACCGACGCGACGGCCGCGCCGCTCGTGAGCATGGGCTGGATGTCGCGCAGCGCGCGGCTCATGGTGAGCGCGCCCTCGTAGCTCGACAACACGAACGTGGCGAGCGGCGCGGCGTCGGGCTCGGCGATGCCGGCGTCGACGAACACCTGCGTGAGCGTGGCCTGCCAGCTCGCGAACACGCCCTCGCACACCTTGCGAATGGGCTCGATGTCGCTGGAGGTCTCGAGCGCGACGGTGGCGATCGGACAGCCGCGCTGGTAGTCGGAGTCGCGGAGGCGCTCGGCGTTCGCCACGAAGTACTGGTTGATGGCGGCCGGGAGATCGGGGGCGTCGCCGGCCCGGGCGATGGTCGAGCGGATGCGCTCCCCCGAGCGGGCCAGCGCCTCGATGCCGATCTGCTCCTTGCCGCCGGGGAAGTAGTGGTACACGGACCCGAGCGGGGCGTTGCCCTCGGCGACGATCTGCTTGATCCCGGTGGCCGTGTAACCCTGCCGACGCAGCAAGCGGATGGTGGCGTCAAGGATGCGGTCGCGGGTGTCGCGTGCGTCGGCGGCCGTGGTCACGAACAAAAGGTTAGCACCGAGAGTATGTAGAGTGCTATACAGAGTATGTAGAGCGTTCTAGTCTGTATTCGGGACCGGGGGGCAGGAGGAGGGAAGGTGAGTGTCATGACAGTGGACGTGCTCGAGAGCTTCTCGGTGGCCGACCACGACCGGGTGCGGGCGGTGGCGCGGCCCCGCCAACTGCAGCCGGGCGACTGCCTGTACGACCAGGGCGCAGTGGCGACGGCCGCGTTCCTCGTGACCGGTGGCGTCGGCGCGGTGGTCCGGCGCGGCCGCGTGGTGAACGAGATCACCGCGGGCGACATCCTCGGCGACGCCGACGTGCTCGGCCGCCGTACCTACCGCACCCGCATCGAGGCCGTGACCCCGCTCACGGTGTGGCAGATCGACGCCCCCGACCTCGACCGGCTGCTCGTCGACGCGCCGACGTTCGCCCGCGCCCTCGCGCGTGACCTGGGCCGTCGGCTGCGCGCCGCCGAGCTCTCACTCGCTGCCACCGCGTAGTCGTCGTAGCGTCTCCCTCATGGGGGACCTCCTGATTCGAGGCGGCACGGTCATCGACGGGACGGGCGCGCCCGCTCGTATCGCCGACGTTCGCGTGCGTGACGGCGTGGTCGTCGAGATCGATGCCGGACTCGCGCCCGACGGCGAGACGGTCGTCGACGCGAGCGGCGCCTACGTCGCGCCGGGCTTCATCGACTGCCACACCCACTACGACCCGTCGGTGTGGTGGGACCCGCTGGTCGACCCGATGCCGCAGCACGGCGTGACCACCGTCGTGACCGGCAATTGCTCGCTCTCGCTCACGCCCGTGCGCGAGCCCGACCGCGTCAGCGCCAGCGACGTGTTCGGGTTCATCGAGGACATCCCGGTCGACGCGTTCACCAGTGGCATCCCCTGGACGTGGGAGTCGTACGCGGAGTGGCGCGACGCGCTGCAGGCGCACGGCACGGCCGTGAACGTCGCCGCGCTGATCGGTCACTCGAACCTGCGCGTCTACGTGATGGGCGACGACGCGTGGACCCGCGCCGCCACCTCCGAGGAACGTACGCACCTCGCCGCAGTGCTGGCCGAGTCGTTGGCGGCGGGCGCGTTCGGGATGTCGACGTCGTTCGTCGACCAGGACCGCCACGGTCATGCCGTCCCGAGCCGAGCCGCCGACGACGCCGAGCTGCAGGCGTTGATCGAGGTGCTCGGCACCGCGCCCGGCGGTGCGCGCGTGTTGGAGTTCCTGCCCTGGATCAAGGAGCTCGAGCGGCAGTTGGTCGACATCGACCGGGTGGCCCGCTGGTGCGGCGCGTCCGGGGTGTCGTGCACCTGGAACCAGCTGGCCGAGAACAGCCGCGACCCGTCGCGCGCCGAACGCATCCTCGAGCAGGCCCATGCGCTGCACGCCGACGGCTGCCGCGTGTACGGACAGGTGTCGCCGCGCCCGTTCGACCTGCACGTGAGCTTCGACCAGACGCCGGCGTTCGTGGCCATCCCCGCGTGGGGCCGCTTCATCGCGCTGCCCACCACCGACGAGAAGCGGGCGATGCTCACCGACGGCGAGTGGCGCACCGCCGCCCGCGCCGACTGGGACCGCGTCGGCGATGGGTTCACCATCTTCCCGGTGTCGCGGCTCGACCGCGTACGTCTCACGTCGGTCCGTGTGGGTGAGGAACGGTTCCTCGGCGGGTCGCTCGCCGATGTGGTCGCCGCGCGCGGCGGTCACCCGTCGGACGTGCTCGCCGACTGGCTGCTCGAGCACGACCTGGCGCCGGGCATGGTCGCCGAAGCGCTGTCGAACAACAACGCGGAGAAGGTGGGCGCGCTCATCGCCGACGCAACGACGGTGGTCGGCGCCAGCGACGCCGGCGCGCACCTGCAGATGATGTGCGGTGCGGGCGACTCCACCCTCCTGCTCACCGAGCACGTGCGCGACCGCGGCGACCTCACGGTGGAGCAGGGTGTGCACCAGATGACCGGTCGCCTCGCCGACGTGTTCGGCATCCGCGATCGGGGCGTGCTCGCACCGGGTCGTGCGGGCGACGTCGTGGTGTTCGCGCTCGACGAGCTCGACTACCGCGCCGACCTCACCGTGCACGACCTGCCCGGTGGCGCACCCCGCCTCACCCGTCCGCCCGGTGGGTTCCGCACCACCGCGGTCGCGGGCGTGGTCACCCAGGAGGGCGGTGTCGCCACCGGCGCCCGCCCCGGCGGCCCGCTCGGCTGATCCCCTGTTCCGGCGTCAAAGTGAGCGAACTGTTCGCTCACTTTGACATGTTCGTTCTCGGTGGGGCGGCCGCCGTCGATCCGGCCGGTGCTCACGATGCGCCCTCGCCGGTGACGTCACGGCATCCCGCGGCGCGTGCGAGCTCGAGCGGGCGCGCGAACGGCGCATCGTCGGCGATGGCGGCGGTGAACGCGGCGGTGAGGCGATGCCAGGTGGACGCGCGCGACAACATCCCGTGACCACTCCACGGCACGAAGAGACACGCGGCGCGGCGAGCGACGGGTACGGCGCGCGTGACGAACCGCGCCGACGCACGCGGGCTGGTCGTGCGATCGCGGGTGCCGTGCAGCACCACGACGTCGCGACCGGCGAGCTGCTCCACCGGCTCGGTGCCCGGCAACCACGGTGCCAGCGCCACCACGCCGCGCACGGTCGGGTGGCCGGCCGACCGCAGCGCGGCCCGTCCCCCCATCGAGTGACCGACGAGGACGACGGGCACGCCGCCGTAGCGGGCGTCGACGGCCGCGAGGGCGAAGGCAACGTCGGCGAGGGCGTCGTCGCCAACGTCGTTCCAGCCCCGGACCCGGTAGCGGAGCTGCGCCACCGCGAGGTCGTCGCCGAGGGCGGCGAGGTCGCGGGCGAAGGGGTGCATCCGGCGCACCGCGAGCTGGCCGACCTCGACCGGCGCTCGGCTCTTGGCCTTGCCTCCGTGGAGGACGATGACGGCGACCCGCGGGGGTGTGGCGCGCTCCGGGAGCTCGACGTACGGCTCGGGCACTGGCCTGTCACCCACCTTCTCGTGCTGTGTGGACAGAACCACGTGGCGGCACCTCACCCGCACGCCCCCCGGGTCTCGCGACCCGGGAATCGGCGCCTCGTCCGGCTGTACCCCGGAGTGTTCGCCGTGGAACCGCATCCGGATGTCCCGCGCGCGGCAATTCGCGCGTTCGGCGGCTAGACAGCGCCGGTGTCCCGAGCTGCACGGTCCCGGACCGCGCTCACTGCCATCGTGTTGGCTGCGTGCGCGGCAGCTGCCCCCCTGAGCGCGCGACCCGCGGTGGCGGCGACACCCCGCGCCAGCCGGCGTCGCCCCAACGTCCTCTTCGTGCTCGCCGACGACCTCGACCTCGCCGAGATGCGCGCGCTCCCGCACGTGCACGCGCTCGTGGGGGCCGCGGGCACCACGTTCGACCAGTACCTGGTGAGCAACTCGCTGTGCTGCCCCTCGCGCACGACCACGCTGCGCGGGCAGTACGCCCACAACACCGGCGTGTGGACCAACGGCGGCGACAACGGCGGCTTCGAGCGCGCCCACGTCAACGGGGTCGAGCAGGACACCATCGCCACCCGCCTCCACCACGCCGGGTACACCACCTCGCTCACCGGCAAGTACCTCAACGGCTACCCCAACGGGGCCCCGCCGAACGACGTGCCCCCCGGATGGGACAACTGGGCGAGCCCGATCTTCGGCAACGCCTATTCGGAGTACGACTACGTGCTCAACCAGAACCAGGCATACCACGTATACCGGCACCGGCCCCGCGACTACGGGACCGACGTGTACGTGGGCCTGACCGACCACTTCATCCGCGGTGCGGCGCGGGCGCAGCGACCGTTCTTCGCCTACCTCTCGGTGTACGCGCCCCATCAGCCGGCGGCGCCGGCGCGCGTCGATCGCCGGAAGTTCCGTCACGCACGCGCGCCGCGCACGCCGAGCTTCGACCAGGCCGACGTGAGCCGCGCACCCGCGTACGTGCGCGACCTCCCGCCGTTCAGCCCGTCGGAGACGCACGAGATCAACGTGTTGTACCGCAAGCGACTCCGTTCGCTGCAGGCTGTCGACCGCGGCGTCGCGCAACTGGTGCACACGTTGCGCGTCACGAAGCAACTCTCGAACACCTACATCGTGTTCGCGTCCGACAACGGGTTCCACCTCGGCCAGCACCGCATGCCCGCCGGGAAGCAGACGCCCTACGAGACCGACGTCCACGTGCCGTTGCTCGTGCGCGGTCCGGGGGTGCGCGCGGGTGCGCACGTCACGCAGCTCGCGGGCAACACCGATCTGGCGCCGACGTTCGAGGCGATGGCCGGTGTGCGCGCGCCGTCGTTCACCGACGGCCGGTCGCTGCTCCCGTTGCTGCGCGGCGATCGGCCCGCGCACTGGCGCACCTCGTTCCTGGTCGAGCACCGCGGCGAGACCGGCGCGACCCAGCCGGCACGGTCGATGCTGCCGCGCGGCTCGACTCTCGAACCACCCGACCCCGACCAGGCCGGGCCCGACGGCCAGCCCCGTCACCGCGAGATCCGCGACGCCATGCTCCTCGACCGGGGCGCCGACATCCCCGACTACGACGGCGTGCGGACCAGCCGGTACGAGTACGTCCAGTACGCGACCGGCGAGCGCGAGCTCTACGACCTGCGCCACGACCCCGACGAGATCCACAACCTCGCGGGGACCCGGCCCGCCGTCGAACGGCCGCTCGCGCACCGGATCGCGCACCTGCGCCGTTGCGGGGGGCGCGGGTGTCGCCGGGCCGAGGACCGCCCGGTTCCCGGGTGACACTGCGCGTTCCTCGACCGGGAACACCCCATGACGGTGCTGCTACCATGCGCCCTCTCAGTTGAGGCGAGCCCCCATCGTCTAGTGGCCTAGGACGCCGCCCTTTCAAGGCGGTAACGGGGATTCGAACTCCCCTGGGGGCACCGAGGTCCTGTGGTGCAGTTTGGAGTGCACGCCGCCCTGTCAAGGCGGAGG
>DASXXX010000005.1:0-2857 GCA_036502765.1 Acidimicrobiia bacterium
TCGGACAGCGTCTCGAGCAGACCGTCGATGTCGCCGGCCGACTCGGATTTCATGTGCCCGAGGAGGACCTCGAGGTTGCGGCGCAGGATCGGGTCGGTCTCGACCTCGAGCCGCTCCTCGACCTTCCTCCACGTGACGGCCTGGTCGATCACTGGCGACATGGTGTCTCCCCCCGGGATCTCCGCCGGAATCACGGCGGCTTCACTCGCCTGGCGCCCTCGGTTGTAGCAGGCGAGCGCGCAGGTTCGCATCGTGCACGAACACCGGTAGGTCGTCGGCGTCGAGGAACGAGGGCCGGGCCGACGAACCGCCGTCGACGACCAGCGTGTGCCCGGTGACGAAGCCGGCCACGTCCGACAGCAGGTACAGCACCGCGCCGGCGACGTCGTCGGGCGCGCCGCGCCGGCGCAGCGGGATCGCCCGCTGCTCCTCGGGCGAATCCGGACCGCCATCTGAGGACGCCCGGATCGTCCCGGGCGCGACTGCGTTGACGCGCACGCCCAGCGGTCCGAGCTCGAGTGCGGCGGTGCGCACGAACGCGAGGATCGCCGCCTTCGCCGCCGCGTACGGCGCACCGAACGGCATCGCCTGGACCCCGCTGATCGACGACAGCAGCACGATGCTGCCGGGGGTGCCGGCGTCGACCAACCGACGGGCCACGGCTTGCGTCGTGACGAACGCCGACTGCAGGTTGAATTCGACCACCGCGGCGAAGCGCGCCGGCGGCATCGTCGCGACCGGCGACCAGTCGTCGATGGGCATGCCGCCGACCACGTGCACGAGCCCGTGCAGGGACGGGAGCGAGTCGAGCGCAACGAGCGCGGCGTCGACCGCGTCAGCGTCGGTGACGTCGGCGACGACCGGCACGAAGCGCGACGCGTCGGCGACGGCTCGCTCCGTCACCGCGAGTGCGTCACGGTCGACGTCGAGGCCGAGCACCGTCGCACTCACCGACACCAACGCCGCGCTCACTGCGGTGCCGATCCCGCCGCCGCCGGCGCCGGCGACGACGACCGTCCGGTCACCCACCGTCAGCTCGAAGCCGCTCACGACCACCTCACGAGACCCCGTCCCACAAGAGATGGCCTACCACGGCGGTAGGGTCGCACCATGGCCGACGGAACTGGTCCCCGCATCCGCCACCTCGACGACGTGCCGTGGGAAGAGGTGCGCACGATCGACTACGGCGACCACACCGCGTCGGTGCGGGAGAAGTGGATCGACTTCTCGCCCCGCTTCCTGTCGCTCATCGCGGAGTGGGACCCGGGGATGATGATCCACGCGCACGGGCACAACAGCAACCACGTCATCTATGTCCTCGAAGGCGACATGACGTGCGGAGACGCGCACTGCGGACCGGGCACGCACATCGCGCTCGACCAGGGCGACACGTTCGGCCCGTTCATCGCGGGCGACAACGGCGTCGTGCTGTTCGAAGTGATGATGGGCGATCCGCGCTCGTTCGCCGCCGACGAGGACGGGTGGCACGCGCTCCTCGAAGAGAAGGGTGCGACGCAGGCACCCAATCCGGTGATCGCACTGCCCGACTGGCTCGAGGACACGCGCACCTGACATGGGTGCGACATGAACACGCCGTTCGCGCCGGGGTCGGTCTCCCTGCGTCTGTACCCGCACGGCGACCTTCCCGCCGCCGAGATCGTCGACGAGCTGCGCGCGCAGGCCGCGCTGGCGGCGCGCCACGGGTTCGACGGCGTGATGACGAGCGAGCACCACGGCGGCTTCCACGGCTACCTCCCGAACCCGCTGCAACTCGCGGGGTGGTGTCTCGAAGCGATGCACGACGGCTGGGCCGCGCCCTGCCCGCTGCTCCTCCCGCTGCGTCCGCCCGCGTTGGTCGCGGAGGAGATCGCGTGGATGGCCGCGCGCTTTCCCGGCCGCGTCGGACTCGGAGTCGCATCCGGCGCGCTGCCCGCCGACTTCGAGATCATGCACGTCCCGATGGACGGGCTCGCGGCGCGCTTCACCGCCGGGTTCGAGGAGCTCACCGGCATCCTCGACGGCAGCGCGCCCGGCGCGCTCGCGGGCGATCCCGCCATCGCCGCCGCCGCGGAGCACCCGATCCCGGTGTTGAGCGCGGCCATGGGCTTCACCGCGGTCCGGCGTGCCGCGCGCCTCCACGCGGGCCTGCTCTTCGACTCCATGTCGACGCCCGAACGCTGCCGCGAACTGGTCGACGCCTACCACGAAGCCGGCGGCACCGACCCGTGCATGCTGGTGCGCCGCGCCTGGGTGGGCGAGCCGCCCCGGCACAACTTCGAGGACCAACTCGCGGTGTATCGCGACTACTCGCCGTCGGCCGCGCAAGCGACGTGGGGCGAGCAGGAGATGGTCGACTCGACCGGACCCGACGCCGTGGTCGCCGGGCTGCTCGATGCGCTCGACCGCTCGGGCTGCGATGCGTTGAACCTGCGGGTCCACGTGCCCGGCGTCGCCCCCGAGGCGGCCCGGGAGCAGATCGCCCGCCTCGGCGACGAGGTCCTGCCTCCGCTCCGGAGCGGCCGGGCGGAGCAGCGCCGACTAATTTGACCGAGGCAAGCATCTCGCCTGGATGCAATCGAGGGAGCCCGCGCATGAGCGACGTCGACTACCCGGTCAACGACTTCGACAACCACTACTACGAGGCCATGGACGCGTTCACGCGCCACCTCGACCCACGCCTCGGTCGGCGCATCATCCAGTGGGCCGAGATCGACGGGCGCAAGTACCACGTCATCGGCGGCAAGGTGAGCCACGCGGTGGTGAACCCCACCTTCGACCCCATCGCCAAGGCCGGCGCGATGTCGGAGTACTTCCGTGGCAACCCGTCGGGCAAGAACCCGCTCGACTTCCTGCGCGA
>DASXXX010000006.1:0-13105 GCA_036502765.1 Acidimicrobiia bacterium
ACGAGGAGGATGTCCGGCGCGTCGGCGCCGACTCGCCCGCCGAGGATGAAGGTGGCGGTGCCGTCGGCCCCGACGTGCTGCAACGCCTCGCGGTGGTCGGCGGCGACTTCGCGGCTGAGCCGTCCCACGTACAGCGCGGCCTCGAAGAGGTGGTCGACCGTCGCCAGGTTTTCGCCCTCGCGGGCGAGGTCGCGGTGGATGCGGTCCAGCACCTCTTGCGTGGTCGCCAGACTGCCCGCCGATTCGAGCACGAAGACGCGATCCGGGGCGGGTCGCAGCACGTGCAGCTTGCGGTACGTGCTGATGTTGTCGACACCGGCGTTGGTGCGGGTGTCGGCGAGGAACACGAGGCCCTCGTCGAGGCGTAGCGCGAGGCAGTAGGTCATGCGCGGCATTCTCCTCGACGGGGGAGGGGATGCCTCAAGCGGCGGCCCGCCACAACATGCGCGCGATCTGCTGTGACGCTGGCACCGCGTGCTCGGCGCCGTGCAGCTCGTCGTCGACGCCCACGATCCCGTAGGTCCCGTGCACGCGGTCGATCCACGGGTAGAAGCCGAGCGCGCCGCTGCCGCTCACCACCCGGATGGAGTCGTCGGCCGCGACCTCGTCGCGCCACACGCCGAGTCCGTAGGTGGGGATGCCGGTGATCTGCACCGCGTCGTCGCTGCGCGTGTCGAGGCCTCGCACCTGGTCCTTCTCGATCTCCGCGACCGAGGCCGACGAGAGCAACTGCTTCCCACCGACGGTGCCGCCGGCCGCCATCATGCGCAGGAACCGCGCGTAGTCGTCGACGGTCGACGTGGCCGACGCCGCGGGTGACGGGTTGCGCGAGTGCGGGCGGCGGGTGCCGTCGAAGCGGGTGTGCGCCATGCCGAGCGGCTTCGCGATCCGGTCCTGGAACGCCTGCTCGAACGACGTGCCCGCGAGCCGTTCGACGAGGCGGCCCGCGACCGCGAAGCCGACTCCGCTGTAGTGGAACTCCGTGCCCGGCACCGACGACGGATCGCCGCCGGCCGCGATCGACGCCGCGCACGCGCGCAGCGTCGTGGCCGGATCACCTTCGCACCCCGCGGGCGGGAGCCCGGTGGTGTGCGACAGGAGCTCGCGCACGGTGATGTCCGACTTCTCGCCGTCGAACGCGGGGAGGTGGTCGCGCACCGGGTCGTCGAGGCCGAGCTTGCCGTCGTCGACGAAGGTCATCAGCGTCGCCGAGGTGAGCCACTTGCTCGCCGACGCGATCGGGATGACGGTACGTGGCGTGACCTCGCCCACCGCGACGCGGTGCAGGGTCTCGCCGTCGCGCGCCACGAGCAGCACCCCGCCGGTGAGGCCGTCGTCGTGCACCCGAGCCCGGAGCGCGGCGTCGGGGGCGTCGTACGACCCCGCAGCCCCCGCCGACCCGGCGACCATCACGATCGCGACCACGCCGCACAGGAACGCGGGCAGCTTCGATCTTCTGACCGCCGCTGCACCACCTCTGCGGTGGTCGAGCGACGCCAAAACAGTGGGGGGAGGAGACATCACGTCTCGGTGATCGACTCCACGATCATGTCGACCTGGCGCTCGGCGTGGTCGTCGTGCACGAGGAGGTTCTCGCCGTCGATCGTGTACTGCAGGCCCTGACGGTCGAGCTCCTGCTCGATCGCCGCGCGCTCCTGCACGGTCCAACCGCCCGCGAAGTACTTCACCATCGCTTCAGTCAACCACGGTCGCCCGCCATGGTCGGCCTGGCGCGACCCATGCCGGCGCGGCAACCATGCCGCCATGCCTGGACGACCGATCGCCTTCGTGTGTGCCATGCCGATGGAGCTGGCGCCGTTGACGCGCGACCTCGGCCTGGTCGAGACCGAGGTCGACGGGGAGATCTTCCACGTCGGACGAGTCGGGGAGCGCGATGTCGTCGGCATCGTGACGGGCATGGGCACGCGCCTCGCCGGCGAGGCGGTGGAACGGCTGCTCGACGCCTACGACGTCGACCACGTGCTCGTCGTCGGCATCGCCGGCGCGGGGGTGGGTGACGCCCCCATCGGCACGCTCGTGCTCCCCGAGGTCGTGGTCCACGGACCGAGCGGGCGCGAACACCGCCCCACGCGCCTCGGCGACGCCCACCACGCCGGGCACATGTGGACGAACGACGAGCTCATCACCGAGCTCGAGGAGCTCGCGGCCTTGCACGAGCGTGGGGTCGTCGCGCTCGACATGGAGACGGCGGCGATCGCACACGCGTGCGAGCAGCGCGGCGTGCCGTGGTCGGTGTTCCGCGCCATCTCCGATCGCTCCACCGACGGCCTCATCGACACCGAGGTGTTCGCGATGAGCAACCTCGACAACACCCCCAACCTCGAGGCGATCACCGCCTACTTCGAGAAGCACCCCGAAGCGGCGGCCAAGCTGGAGCAGATGGGCGCCGACGCGGTGCTCGCCGCCGACACCGCCGCCGCCGCGGCCATTGCCGCGCTCGAGCACCTCTGAGCGCCGGTCACCCTCTTCACGGGGGTGCGGCGATTGCCGCGCCGCGGGCCGGGCCGTCGTCCATGCTGTGGCCCGCACTCGCCGAGAGGGGACACCGTGATCAAAGGACTGTTCTTCGCCATCGTGATCTTCCTCGTGGGGACGTTCCCTGCGACCTGGCTGCTCATGCTCTTCCTCGGTAACGTCGACGCCAACGTGTCGTACTGGGGCGCACTGCCCCTGGGCGCGCTGGTGTCGGTGGCACTCGGGGCGCTCACCGCCAATTACGAGTGAGCGAACCGGCCCCACGAGACGGGGACTCGTCGTGCCGGAACTGAAGACGATCGAGGAACGCCGGGCCGAGGGCCGGGCCCGACGCACCGACGTCCCGCGCTCGTCGCACGCGGGCTGGCAGGCACCGTCGGACCGTCCCGACCCGGTCGCGCTGCTCGAGGAGCGCCACCGCAGACGCGTGCCCGAGCTGGTGCCGATCCGGGTCGGACGAATGCTGGTGTCGCCGTTCACGTTCCTGCGCGGCGCGGCCGAGGTCATGGCGCACGACCTCGCGTCCACCCCGACCTCCGGCCTCCGGGTCCAGGCCTGCGGCGACGCCCACCTCCTGAACTTCGGTGTGTTCGCCACCCCCGAGCGTCACCTCGTCTTCGACGTGAACGACTTCGACGAGACGCTCCCGGCGCCGTGGGAGTGGGACCTCAAGCGCCTCGCGGCCAGCGTCGCGGTCGCGGGCCGCGGTGCGGCGTTCGCGCCCGCGCAGGTCGACCTCGCGGTGGCGAGCATGGTGCGCGGCTACCGGGTGCGGATGCAGCAGCTCTCGACCATGGCCCCGCTCGACGTCTGGTACGACCGCGTCGACGTCGACGCGGTGCTGGCGGTGTCCGAGCGCCACGACACGCCGATGCTGCCCGACGGCGGACACCTCCTCGAACGGGCGCGACATCACACCAGCCTCGCCGCGCTGCCCAAGCTCACCGAGCTCGTCGACGGCGAACGTCGGATCATCGAGGATCCGCCCCTCATCCTCCGCACGAGCCATGGCTTCGACGTGCCGCGCTCGGCGTTCGACGCCTACCGCGCATCACTCGCCCGTGACCGCGGCGCGCTGCTCGACCGCTACCGGATCGTCGACGCGGCCCGGAAGGTCGTCGGCGTGGGCAGTGTCGGGACCCGGTGTCACATCGTGCTGCTGATGGACGCCGACGGTGCCGCGCCGCTCTTCCTCCAGATCAAGGAGGCGGAGGTGTCGGTGCTCGCGCCGTACGCGGGGGCGTCGGAGTATGGCCACGAAGGGGAGCGGGTCGTCACCGGCCAACGACTCATGCAGGCGGCCAGCGACGTCTTCCTCGGGTGGGCCGTCGGTCCGTACGGCAACCACTACTACGTGCGGCAGCTGCGCGACATGAAGGGTTCGGTCTCGATCGACCTCTTCGTACCGGACGAGCTCACCCGCTACGCGATGCTGTGTGGCGTGACGTTGGCCCGGGCGCACGCGCGATCGGGTGATCCCGCCGCCATCTGCGGGTACCTGGGCAGCGGCGACCAGTTCGACCGCGCCATCGTGTCGTTCGCCCACTGCTACGCCGACCAGACCCTTGCCGACCACGCCGCGCTCGAGCAGGCGGTCGCCGACGGTCGCGTCGAGGCGGTGCGCGGCCGGTGACCGACGCGCAGCCGCCGTCAGAAGCCGCGCCCGAGACCACCGACGAGAGCACGGACGACGCGATCACGCAGTCGCGGATGGAGCGGCTGAAGCTGGAACAGGCGCGGGCCGTCGGCCGCATCCAGCGGGCGCGCGAGCAGCTCGAGGAGAAGCGTCCGAACTCGAGGCTCATCGACGCCGCGCTGGGTGCGTTCGAGCGCGACGTCGCCGCCGGGGGAGGGGTGCTCGCGGGCGCGGTCGCGTTCCGCGTGTTCCTCTTCATGATCCCGTACGTGTACCTGATCGTCGTGATCTTCGGCCTGGGGGCCAGCGCCGCCAGCGAGGATCCGGGTCGCCTCGCGCGCGACGCCGGGATCGGCGGCTTGGCGGCGAAGGCGTTCGCCGGGATCGGCGATCTCTCCACCGGGCAACGCATCTTCTCCTTCTTCGTCGCCGCGTTCGCGCTGCTCCTCGCCACGCGATCCCTGTTGAAGGTCCTGCGCATCGTGCACGCCCTCGTCTGGCACACGATCCCGGGCAAGCCGGAGAGCGCCAACCGCGCCGCCGGTGCGCTCGTGCTGCTCGTCACCGTCGCGCTGGCGATCTCCGCGCTGATCGGCACGGTGCGCCACGTGTCGGTCCTCGTCGGCATCCTGGCGACGGTGCTGTTCATCGCCATCCCGTTCGCGGCGTGGATCTTCGTGAGCTGGCACATGCCGCGCGCGCCCGACATGCCCTGGACCGCGCTCATCCCGGGCGCCGCGGTGTTCGGGATCGGCATCGAGGTCCTCCACCTCGTCACCGTCTACTGGATCGCCACGCAGGTGGAGCACAAGACCGACACGTACGGCGCGATCGGCTTCGCGCTCGCGCTGTTGCTGTGGGCGTATCTCTTCGGGCGGCTCATCACGTCGGCCGCAGTGATCAACGAGACGCTGTGGGCGCGCGACGTGGAGCGGCGGAAGGCACGCGCGGTGGCGCGAGTGCGGCGGTCGCCGAACCGATCAGGCGGGGTCGGGCACGAGGCGGCGGGGCACGATGCGCGCGACCCGGCCCGACTGGGCGGCGAGCACCGGGGCGGCGAGCGCGAGGATCAACACGTAACCGGCGACGAACGGCAGGACCCGCGCGTCGAGACCGGCTTCGGCGCCCACGGCCGCGATGATCAGGGAGAACTCTCTCCGGGCCACGATCGTGGTGGCGAGGTTGGTGGCGGGCACCCGCCCCAACCCTGAGCGACGCGACACCACGATCGCGGCGACGAAGTTCACGACCACCGTCGTCGCGATCGCACTCGCGATCGCGATCGGTCCGGCGACCGAGGTCTCGGCGATGACGAGGCCGGCCATGAACGCGCCGATGGCGTCGGACACGTGCACTTCTTCGGCGCTCACGGCCGTCTCTCAGTGCGTCGCCGGTCGGTTGTGCGCCGGTCAGTTGTCGTAGGCGGGCACGAAGTTGCCCGCCTGCAGGCGCCGGACGACCGAGTCGGGGACCACCAGGCGCCAGCCATCGGCGGCGAGCCTCGCGCGCGACACGCGGAGGCTGCCGCCGTCGACGCCACCCGCCGAGAACGAGAACACCCACTCGTCGCCCTGGTCGAGCACGTCGAGGTTGGTGGCCGTGGTGGTGGGTGGGATCGTGGCGAGGATGAGCCGGGCGTCGTCACCCGCGGGGTGCACGCTCACGTTGACGTCGAGCTCGCTCGGGTTCTGGACGGTCACACGCGACACGACTTCGGGGTCGCGCAGTGCGTATGCCATCGCCGCGCACAGGAGCACGCCCACGACCACGAGCGCGATCACTGAGATGGGTGGGAAGGTCCGGCGCGGCGACTGCGGCCGCGTCATCGTGGTTTGCGTCATGGGTGCCCTTTCCGGCGGAGCGCGCCGGGGGACCGGACGCGCGCGTCAGCAGTGGACGGTGGTGGGCACCAGTGGCGGCGCGCGGGTGCGCCGGGTCGTGGAGGGACGACGGTGGAGCGCACGGGCGGCGCGCTCGCGTGCGAGCCACCATCCGCCGCTCAGCGTGAGGATGAGGGCGATCCCGAGCGCGGCGGCGACGTCGCGGCGGACGTCGTGATCACGCCCGAGTTGGTCGCGCACACGCGACAGCGCGGTGGGTGCGGCGGCATCGGCGAGGTCGCCGCGGGCCAACGCGGTGGCGTTGCCGGGGGAGTCGTGCCAGGGCACCGCGCCGGTGCCGATCGCGGCGCCGGTGGCGCTCGCGAGGCCGGCGACCAGGAACGCGAGGAGGAGAGCCCGGCGGCGCATCTCTCCAGTCTTACCGATGAGGTGGGGGACGAACCGTGTCGTCCCCCACCACACCGGCGGTTCGTGCTAGCGGCGGGTGGTCTTCTTCGCCGTGGTCTTCTTGGCGGGCGCCTTGCGGGCGACGGTCTTCTTCGCCGCGGTCTTCTTGGCGGGCGCGGCCTTCTTGGCGACCGGCCGCTTGGCGGGTGCAGCCTTCTTCGCCACTGTCTTCTTCGCCACTGTCTTCTTGGCGACGGTCTTCTTGGCGGCGGTCTTCTTCGCCGGACGCTTGCCGGTGAGCACCGCGTCCTTGAACGCCTTCAGCGGGGTGACGCGCACCCGACGCGACGCCTTGATGCGGATCGCCTCACCCGTCTGCGGGTTGCGGCCCATGCGGGCGGCGCGCTCGACGCGGGCGAACTTCGCGAACCCGCTGATCGCCACGACCTCGCCCGACGCCACGGTGTCGGTGACGACGTCGACGAATGCCTGCAGACCGGTGTCGGCGGTGCGCTTGTCGATCTCGAGTCGCTCGGCGAGTTCGGCGACGAGTTCTCTGCGGTTCATTGCGTGCTCCTGGTGATCGTGGGGGTTGCGAAGGGGCGTGCATGATGCCACCGAAACGGCCGCGAAGTTGGCATCGGCCCCAGAAAATGTGCGTTGCCGGGACCATCCGTGCACCTCTCGGTGAACCGTGACACGATCGTCGGCGGCGCAGCCGAGGCAGCGGCGCGACCCCTTGGGAGGGACGATGAACAGAACCGCACGCATCCTCGTGGCAGAATTGCTCGGGACGATGATCCTGATCCTCGGCGGACCGGGCACCGTGATCTTCGGCCAATTCCTCGGTTTCAACATCGGGGTGCTCGGCGTCTCGCTGGCGTTCGGCCTCAGCCTCCTGTGCGCGGCGTATCTCTTCGGCCACATCTCCGGGTGCCACATCAACCCCGCCGTCACCATCGGCATGTGGGCGCTGAAGCGCACCGACGGCAAGGACGTCCCTGCCTACATCGTGGGTCAGATCCTCGGCGCCGCCATCGGCGCGTTCATCATCTGGGCCATCCTCGAAACCGGCGACAACACGATCCCGAAGAAGCTCACTCGCGAGTTGCTCTTCGGTGGCGCGTCCAACGGCTTCGCCAACCATTCGCCGTCCGGATTCGCGTTCTGGGCCGTGGTCATCACCGAGGTCGTGTTCACCGCGCTCTTCATCCTGGTGATCGCGGGCACGACCCGGAAGTCGGCGATCGCCGGTTTCGCCGGGATCCCGATCGGCCTGATGCTGGCACTCATCCATATGATCACGATCCCGATCGACAACACGTCGGTCAACCCGGCGCGGAGCTTCTCCACCGTGCTGTTCGGCCCGAGCTGGGGCTGGGAGCAGCTCTGGGTGTTCATCGTGTTCCCGATCATCGGTGGCTTGATCGGCGCCTTGATCTGGCGGTTCGTCACCACGGTCGAAGACGAGGGCTGATCGACTCCACGCTCAACCCGCCGTCCGCGGCGGTCGACACATGAAGGTCACACGCGGGCGACGGAAGGGCGGTCGGTGCGCAAGTTCGCAGTCTCAGCAATGGTGGTGGCCGGACTGGTCATCCTCGCGGTGCCCGCAGTCGCGCAGCAGCGCGGCAGCGACTCGAACGGCGTCGTCGCGACGCCCGACCCCGTCCCCGCGCAGTACATCGTCACGCTGCGAACGCCGCCGGCGGCGTCGAGCGCCGCCGCTGCGTCGCTCAGCACGCGCCACGGTGGGCACGTCGTGCGCACCTACTCGAAGGCACTCGCCGGCTACACCGCGCAGATGACGCCCGACCAGGCGACGGACCTGAGCCAGGACCCGGCGGTCGCGTCGGTGGAGCAGGACGGGTACGTGAGCATCGCGGCGACGCAGTCGCCGGCTCCGTCATGGGGCCTCGACCGCATCGACCAGCGCAACCTCCCGCTCGACAACGCGTACTCACCCTCGACCGCCGCCGCGGGCGCGGGCGTGACCGCGTACATCATCGACACCGGCATCCGCGCCACGAACACCGACTTCGGTGGGCGCGCGTCGATCGGGTTCGACGTAGTGGGTGACGGTCAGAACGGCGTCGACTGCAACGGTCACGGCACGCACGTCGCCGGCACCGTCGGCGGGACGAAGTACGGGGTTGCCAAGTCGGTGTCGCTGGTGGCCGTGCGCGTGCTCGACTGCAGCGGCACGGGCACGTGGTCGGGCGTGATCGCGGGCATCGACTGGGTCACTGCCAACCACACGCCCGACGCAGTCGCCAACATGAGCCTCGGTGGCGGCGCGGTCACGGCCGTCGACACCGCGGTCGCGAACTCGGTGGCGGCGGGGGTCACGTACGCGGTGGCGGCGGGCAACAGCAACGCCGACGCGTGCAAGTCGTCGCCGGCGCGGGCGCCGAGCGCGATCACCGTCGGCGCCACGACGTCCACCGACGCGCGCGCCTCGTATTCGAACTTCGGCACCTGCGTCGACCTCTTCGCGCCGGGGTCGAGCATCACGTCCGACTGGAACACCAGCGACACTGCCACCAACACGATCAGCGGCACGTCGATGGCCACGCCACACGTGGTCGGGAGCGCCGCCCTCTACCTGGGCGAGCACGCGGGCGCATCGCCGGCGACGGTCACCGCGGCGCTGCTGGGCGCGGCCACCTCGGGCAAGGTCACGGCCGCGGGTACAGGGTCGCCCAACCTCCTCGACTTCGTCGGCACGTCGGTGCCTCCGGTCACGACGACCACCTCGACGACGACCACCTCGACGACGACGAGCACCACGACCACCACGACGACGGTGGCCAAGAAGGTGCCGGCCGCGCCGGTGCTGAACGGTGCGTCGGCCAAGCGGGGAGCGAAGCTGACGTGGACCGCGCCCGCCAACGGCGGCAGCGCGATCACGGGGTATCGGCTCTCGCGTGCGACCGCGGTGGGTGGTCCCTACGCGCAGATCGCGAGCCCGGCCGCCAACGCCACGTCCTACAACGACAACAACCTGCAGGCGGGCGCCACCTTCTGGTACCGGATCACCGCGGTGAACGCGGTGGGCACGAGTCCGGCCTCGAACACGGTCGCGGTCACCTCGGGCCGCTGATCGTCGGCCTGCTCCCCAGGCAGCTCACAGCCGATTCTCAAGTGCACCTGCGACGCTGGGCGTCATGGCAGGTGAACGGCTCCTCCTCGTCGACGACGAGGACAACCTGCGATCGATGCTCGAGGCCGCGCTGCGGTACGAGGGCTTCGACGTGCACGCGGCGGCGTCGGGCCGCGACGCGCTCGACGTGGTGGAGGACCACTCACCCGATCTGATCGTCCTCGACGTGATGATGCCCGACCTCGACGGCTTCGAGGTGTGCCGACGACTGCGCAACGACGGCGTGAAGACCCCGGTGCTGTTCCTCACCGCGCGCGACGGCACCGACGACAAGGTGCGCGGCCTCACCCTCGGCGGCGACGACTACCTCGTGAAGCCGTTCAGCCTCGACGAGCTCGTGGCGCGCATCAGCGCGGTGCTGCGACGCTCCGGGCTCGTGCGCGCGGGTGCGGTGCTGCGCTGTGCCGACCTCGAGATGGAGGACGACGCGCACGTCGTGCGACGCGCCGGTGCCGAGGTGCCGCTCTCGCCGACCGAGTACAACCTGCTGCGCTTCCTGCTCGCCAACCAGGGCCGCGTGCTCTCGAAGCCGCAGATCCTCGACCACGTGTGGCAGTACGACTTCGGTGGTGACGGCGGGGTGGTCGAGACGTACATCGGTTACCTGCGCAAGAAGGTCGACAACGTCGACCCGCGGTTGATCCACACGGTGCGGGGCTTCGGGTACGCGCTGCGGGAGAAGTAGATGTCGCTCCGCGCTCGACTGCTGGCGGGGATGCTGGTGGTGTCGTTCGTGCTCGTGGCCGCCGCGGTGATCATCGCCCGCACCACCGAGGCCAACCTCGTCGATCGCGTCGACCAGCAGCTCGGATCGGTCGCGGCCGGGTTCATCCGCACGAACGGCGCCAACCTCGGCGCGCCGGTCACGCCGAGCGGCGCGGCTGCGCCCAGGTTCCTGTACGGCGCGCAGGTGGTCGACGGGTCGCTCATGACTCTCTCGACGCCGAACGTCCGCAGCGGCGGTCTGGGCATGCCCGACGTGTCCGTCGGTGTCGCCGAGCGGGCGGCGCTCGACCGGCAGCCGTTCACCGTGGCCAGCGACAGTGGGTCGGGCCGCTACCGCCTCCTCGCGGCGCGGGCGCCCGACGGCACGGTGAACCTGGTGGGACTGTCGCTCCAGGACGTCGACGCGACCATGGGTCGTCTGCGCCTCGTGCTGATCGCCGCGATCGCCATCGTCATCGGGATCCTCGGCGTCGTGGTGTTCTGGGTGCTGCGCCTCGGCGTCCGTCCCATCAAGCGCATGACGAAGACCGCGGGCACCATCGCCACCGGCGACCTGTCGCAGCGCGTGCCCGAGGAGGCAGAAGGCACCGAGGCGCGTGAGCTGGGCGACGCGCTCAACGCCATGCTGACGACCATCGAGGGCGCGTTCGCCGAGCGCTCCGCGTCCGAGGCACGTCTGCGTCGCTTCGTCGCCGACGCGTCCCACGAGCTGCGCACGCCAGTCACCACGATCCGCGGCTACGCCGAGCTGTACCGCCACGGTGGTCTTGCCGAACCGGCGGAGCTCGACCAGGCCATGCGCCGCACCGAGGCGGAGTCGGTGCGGATGGCGTCGCTGGTCGACGACCTGTTGCTGTTGGCCCGGCTCGACGAGGGGCGGCCGCTCGCGCGTGACGAGGTCGATCTCGGCGTGCTGGGTGTCGATGCCGCGGCCGACGCCCGTGCGGTTGCCCCCGACCGGCTCATCACCGCCGAGGTGGCGGAGGGCGTGACCGTCGACGGCGACGAGGACCGACTCCGCCAGGTCGTCGGCAACCTGGTCGGCAATGCACTGGTGCACACGCCCGCGGGCACGCCGGTGTCGGTGCGCGTCCACAACGGCGGTGCGCTCGCGGTGGTCGAGGTGCACGACGACGGCCCCGGGATGACCCCCGACGTCGCCGCGCGCGCGTTCGAGCGGTTCTCCCGCGCCGACGCGTCGCGATCGCGGAACGGCGGTGGGTCGGGCCTCGGTCTCGCGATCGTGCGGGCGATCGTCGTCGCCCATGGTGGCGAGGTGGTGCTGGAGAGCGTGCCGGGCGCGGGGACGACGGTGCGGGTCGAGTTGCCGAAGGCCGGGCTCGAGGGTGGGTCCCGATCAGCCGTCGGGGTGTCCCCCTCCGTGGACGGTCCGCGCCTGTAGGGTCCGCGCCGTGGCCAAGCGAACCCAGGGCAGCGCCTTCACCGACGGCCTGCGCGTCGCCCCCGGCGACCCGGCCGACCTCCGGGAGCGGAACCCGGCCTCGCGCCTCGGCCTCGGCGAGAAGGCCGACGGTCAGGCCCGCAGCGCCAAGCTCCTCGAAGTGCTCGACGGCTTGCACAATCGCCTCTGGGCCGAGGCGCGTCGCAGCGTCGTCCTCGTGCTCCAGGGCATGGATGCCTCGGGCAAGGACGGCACCATCCGCCGGGTGCTCACCGGGCTCAACCCGCAGGGGTGCTCGGTGGTCAACTTCAAGGAGCCGACGACCCAGGACTTCGCCCACGACTACCTGTGGCGCATCCACAACCACACCCCGGCCCGGGGGATCCTCGGGGTGTGGAACCGGTCCCACTACGAGGACGTCGTCACCGCGTTCTGCATCGGGGCGGTCGACGAGCGCCAGACCCGGCGCCGCTACCGCCAGATCCGTGCTTTCGAGCGCATGCTCACCGAGGAGGGCATCTCGGTGGTGAAGGTGTTCCTCCACATCTCCAAGGACGAACAGCGGGCCCGGCTGCAGGCCCGGATCGACGACCCGACCAAGAACTGGAAGTTCCGCCACTCCGACCTCGAGGCCCGGGCGCACTGGGACCAGTACCAGGCGCAGTACGAAGCCACGATCACGGCCACCTCCACGTCGTGGGCGCCCTGGCACGTCGTGCCCGCCGACCACAAGTGGGTGCGTGACGTCGCGGTGGCGACGCTGCTGGTCGAGGAGCTGACCGCGCTCCACCCGCGGATCCCCGAGCCGGAGGCCGGTTTGGAAGGACTCGTCGTCGAGTAGTTCGACCGGGTTTGCCGCCCAGTTTGGAAGCCGAGTGGGCAGTGCGGGGTTCCATCGGCCAGAATGGTCGACCGATGGACGTTGAGTCGCGTGATTCCGTCTCTCTCAAACCGGCCGAGCTCGACGAGCTCGGTCAGTTGGTGTCTGGACTGGGTCTGCCCCTCCAGGACGAGCAGCTCGACACACACGTCGAGCAGTTCCCCCTGGTGGCAGTGGTCGAGACCGAGGGAGAGATCCAGGGGTTCCTGTTCGGATCGCTCGAGCGCATCGGGGGCACACCGTGCATCCTGTGGGGCCTCGGAGGCGTCAGGAAGGGCAAGAATGCCCGACCGAGCCTCGACGGTCTCGTCGCCGAGCTGTACCGCCGTGCTGCCATCTCGTTCCCCGACGAGGACGTCCTCGTCGCGGGGCGGGTTGCGCACCCGGCTGCGTACACGCTCTTCGGCGTGCTCGACGACGTGTGCCCGCGCCCGAAGTACTCGCCCAACGGCGAGGAACGGGCCTGGGGCCGCCGTCTGGCCCGCCGCTTCGGGTGTGACGCCCGCTACGACGACCGCAGCTTCCGGCTCAGCGCCCACGGCGCACCCGAGCTGGTGCTGCACGCGTCGGCCGT
>DASXXX010000007.1:0-6631 GCA_036502765.1 Acidimicrobiia bacterium
CAACGTCGACCCGCTCCTCCGTGCGATCCGCTCCACGGCCCCGACCGTCGACATCCTCATCGTCGACGACGCGAGCCCCGACCACACCGCCGACCGGGCCGCGGCGCTCGGGCACCGGCTCGGTCGCATCAGCGTCATGCGTCGCTCCGGCGAACCCGGGCTCGGCGGCGCGTACCGCGACGGGTTCCGTTACGCCGTCGACCACGCGTACGACGCCGTCGTCGAGATGGACGCCGATCTCTCCCACGACCCCGCGGCCATCCCCGCGCTGCTGGGGCAGCTCTCGGCCGGCGCCGACCTCGTCATCGGATCGCGCTACACCACCGGTGGGGCGACTCCGGGCTGGCCACATCGGCGCCGGATGCTCTCGCGCGGCGCGAGCCTGTACGCCCGGCTGCTGTTGCATCTCCCCTCCAGCGATCCGACGGGTGGGTACCGGGCGTTCCGCACCAGCCTGCTGCGCGACTGCGAGGTCGGGACCGTCCGCGCCAACGGCTTCGCGTTCCAACTCGAGATGCTCCACCGAGTGGAACGACTGCACGCCGTCATCGCCGAGGTGCCGATCGTCTTCCACGACCGCACCGCCGGCGAGTCCAAGATGTCGGCCCGCATCGCGCGCGAGGCGCTCGGTCTCGTTGTCGAGCTCCGTCTGCACCCGTGGGTGCCCACCACGCGGCGCGCACGCGACCTGCCCGTGGAGCGCGCGGTGCCGCTCAGCGCGTAACGGCTCGTTCTCGGTCGACTAACGCTCCTGTGTGTCGTCGGTCGCCTCCGAGCGGCGATGCTTCCGCCACTCGAGGAGGGGCGGCACGAGCGAGACAAGCACGATGACACCGATGATGGGCAGGATGTACGTGTCGATCGAGTTGCCGATGAGATCGGCCAGTAGGTAGCCCAGCATCGTCGCGACCGCGACCCACAACCCCGCGCCGACGACGTTGTAGCGGAGGAACACCGACCGGCGCATGCCCGCGACACCGGCGACGACGGGCGCGAAGGTGCGGACGATCGGCACGAACCGCGCGAGCACGATCGTCTTGGGTCCGTGGCGGTCGAAGAACGTGCGCGTCCGTTCGATGTAGACGGGCTTGATGAACCTCGCGTTCGGGTTGCGCCCGACCCGCGGGCCGAGGACCTCGCCGATGGTGAACCCGACCTGGTCGCCGAGCACCGCGGCGGCGAAGCAGCCGACGAGCACGAGGGCCAGGTTCAACGAACCCTGGCTCGCGAGCAGGCCGGCAGTGAACATCAGGGAGTCGCCGGGGAGGAAGAAGCCGACCAACAACCCGGTCTCGGCGAAGATGATCAGCATGAGGCCGATCTCGCCGTAGGGGCTGAGCGAGTCGAGGATCGCCTTCGGATCGAGGCTCAGTGCGAGGCTGTACATCAGCTCCCCGGTTCGACCGCGACCGCGTTCGCAGGAACCTGGTCGCGCTTGGTGACAGTCAAGTACACCACCACCGCGAGGATGGCCGCGAGGAACAGGTACGTGGTGGTGTTCGTGCCGAGGCCCAGCCCGCCGTCGGCCTTGGGCTGTGAGAGGTAGTCGCCCAACGACGCGCCCAACGGACGGGTGAGGATGTACGCGAGCCAGAAGGCGAGGATGGCGTTGAGGTGCAGGAATCGCCACGCAAAGGTGATCAGCGCGATCGCCGCCCCGAACAGGAACGCCGACTTCCAGTAGCCGAGGTCGAGCGTCTCGGCGAGGTAGTCGCCGGCCGCGGTGCCGAAGGCGAAGGTGAACAGGATGGCGAGCCAGTAGAACGCTTCACGTCGCGTCGTGAAGATGGTGTGGATCGACAGGGTCCGCTCGCTCAGGTACCACGTGAGGAACACGACACCGAGCGTGATCGCGAAGATCGTGGTCGTCGTCGCCAGCGCGACGTTGTACTTGTCGGTGAGGTTGTCGGTGATGAGCGTCCCGACGATGCTCAGGAGAACGACGGCAAGCCAGTACACGAGCGGTACGTACCGTCGTAGCCGGAACTGGAAGAAGAGCACGACGACGAGCACCGCGCTCATCGCCCACGTCGTTCCGGTCAAGCCCAGTCCGAGGTTGGTCGCGAGGTTGTCGGCCGCGGTCTCACCGACCGTCGTCGCCAGGATCTTGATGACCCAGAAGAAGATCGTGACCTCGGGGACCTTGTTGAGCATCGTTCTGCCGACCCGTCGGGTCGTGGCGCTCGTCATCTCGCGGTTTCTCCTACGGGAAGGGTCGGCGGCGCCGACGATCGGTGCTGAACTCGGGGGAGGGCTGGTCGCGTCGACCGCGCGATCACGGCGAAGAGGATCACGGTGCGGATCGCGACGAGGACGGGCAGCACCGCATGGACGACCGCCAGTCCGTGCAGCTGGTGGAAGTAGCCGTAGACGGTGACGAAGATCGCGAGGTCGACGGCGCAGAACGTCAGCCACAGCCGCCGACTGAGGGGCACCATGACGAAGAAGGCCACGAGCCAGACGTCGTAGGTCGGCGAGTAGACCTTGTTCGACAGCATGAAGATGGCGACCGCGGCCGCCGCGGCAGCGAAGTGGTCGATGTCGTGGCGCATGACGCGCCACACGAGCCATGCGATCCCGCCGACGAGCGCCACCATCGCGCATGCATTCGCAAGCTGCGCGCCGGCTGCGCCGTGCACCGGGAGTTGCAGCGCGCGCAGGACGTAGGACCAGGCACTGCCCCATGTCGCTTGACGGTGCGACTGGAACTGGTAGGTCCACCACCAGCGGTGCGGTGCGAGCACGGCAACGGGGAGGTTGACCGCGAGGAACGTGATGGTGGCGCTGACGAGCAGGCGGCGGGCCTCGTCGCGTCGGCCCTCTCGCCACCGGATCGCGGCGAGCACGGGGACGACGACGAGCGGGAAGAGCTTGATCCCTGCACCGATGCCGAGCGCGATCCCCGCGGTGCGGTTGCGGCGTTGCTCGAAGGCGAAGAGCCCGAGGACCACGGCCGTGATCGCGAACATGTCCCAGTTCTGGAACGCGAAGAGCGCGAGCGGAATCGCGACCGCCCAGCGCCACGCGCGCGATCCGAACCGGCGCGCGAAGCGGATCGTGAGGAACACGCAGCACGCCCCGGCCGCGAGTGCAGTCACGAGGAATGCGCCGAGCGCAGTGGGCCAGACGAGGTCGGCGCCGTAGAGCATCGCTCCCGACAGCACCGGGTACTCGAGTGGGCGGGCCAGGTAGGGCGGCTCACCGGACGTGATGTGGCGGTGCAACAACACCCGCGGGAGGTCGCTCAGCGCCGTGTGCCCGCCATTGGCGAAGACCAGGAGCTGGAGCGCGAGCCCGGCGAGCAGGATGCCGACGGTGGTGGCGACGATCGCAGTCGAGGCGGAGCGCTGCCGTCGGTGGTCGTGCACGAGACGAGTGTCTCGAAGCTTCCTTAATTCTTCCTGAAATTCTCGGGTGTCGCGGCCGCGCCGTCCAACGGCAAGGTCACGGTGAAGGCGGCGCCGGGCGGTTCGTCGACCGTGACGGTGCCGCCGTGCGCGGCGATCACCTCACGGACGATCGCCAGCCCCAACCCGGTGCCGCCGTTGTCCCGCGAGCGGGCGTCGTCGACCCGGGCGAACCGTTCGAAGATCCGCTCGCGGTCGTCGGCAGGAACACCCGGCCCGTCGTCGCTGACGACGAGCCGGACCGCGGTCGCCGTTTCCTGGAGCGTGACGTTGACCGTGGAGTCCGCGTGTGACGCCGCGTTGTCGAGGAGGTTCCTGACGACGCGCACGAACTGATCGACATTGACCTCGTACTGCGCGCCCGACACCTGCGAGGTGTCCACCTCGAGGGTCGTGTGCGCGCGGAGCCGGCGGGACTCGGCGAGGACGATCTCGTCCAGGTCGACGGCCCGGCGGTGCGTGTCGTCGAGCGTCGCCGCGTCGGCGACGGCGATGGTCAGGAGGTCGTCGACGAGTCGCTGGAGGCGCACCGTGTCGGCGAGGAGCTCTCGGGTGGTCTCCCGCGTCGTGTCCTGTCCGGTGTCGTCGGCCAACCGTTCGAGCTCCAGCTCGAGCTCGGCGCGCATGCCGGTGAGTGGACTGCGCAGCTCGTGGCTCGCGTCCTCGACGAATCGACGTTGTCGTTCCTGCGAGTCCTCCAGCCGTGACAGCATCGCATTCATGGTCTGGGCGAGCCGACCGATCTCGTCGTGGGTGGTGGTCTCGGGTACGCGTCGATGCAGGTCTTCCGCGCCGATGCGCTCCACCTCGCGCCGGATCGATTCGACCGGCCGGAGCGCGCGGCCAGTCACCACCCACGTCGTCGCGCCCAGGAGCGCGAGGAGGACGGGAAATGAGATGACGAGGAGCCGCTGCAGGCTCTCGATGCTGTCGTGGACCCGATCGAGGGATCCCGCGACGTACACCGTGTAGTCGCGGCCGTTGTTCACGACGTGTCGGGCCTGGAGCCGCCACGGACCGTCGCCTTCGTCGATGTCGAGCGCATCGACGGTGTAACCGTGGGAAGCCGGCGGAAGGTTGCTGATGCGCGCATCCCCGGCGAGGTTCTTCGACGACGCCACGACGTGGCCCTGATCGTCGACCACCTGGACGAGGTTGTCCTCACCGCGCGGGACCGCGAGCAGCCGCGGGATGGTCCCGTGCGAGATGCCGGCGAGGATGTCGCGTGCGCGCAGCGACACCGCGCTCTCGACGTTGTGGGTCAGCGACGCGCGTTGCGCGCGGACGAGGAGGAGACCACCGACGAGCAAGGACGTGCCGACCACGACCAGCGCAGCCACCGTGATGCGGAGCCTGACGGTCGCCAGTCGGTGCATCCGTCACCCACCATTGGGATCGAGGCGGTACCCGGCGCGCCGGATGGTCTCGATCGCCCGACGTTCGAACGGTTCGTCGATCTTGCGTCGGAGGTGGCGGATGTAGACCTCCACGATGTTGGGATCACCGTCGAAGGCGAAGTCCCACACGTTGTCGAGGATCTCCGACTTGGTCACGATCTCGCCGGCGCGCCGCATCAGGCACTCCAGCACCGAGAACTCGCGCGCGGTCAACGTGATCTCGGTCTCGCCGCGGAAGCAGCGATGGGTGATCGGGTTGATGCTGAGGTCGCCGACGCGACATTCGACCGACGGCGACGGACCGGTCCGCCGGAGCAGGGCGCGCAGCCGGGCGCGGAGCACGACGAACGAGAACGGCTTCGTGAGGTAGTCGTCGGCGCCGGTGTCGAGCGCTTCGGCGTGGTCGTACTCGCCGTCCTTCGCGGTCAACATCAGGATGGGCGTCCAGTTCCCGGCCTCGCGGAGGTTCGCGCACACCTTGAAGCCGTTCATGCCCGGCAGCATGATGTCGAGGACGATGACGTCGTACGATCCCTCGGTCGCCATCCAGAGGCCATCGGGACCGTTCAGCGCCACGTCGACACCGAAGCCCTCGGTCTCGAGGCCACGGCGGACGATGGCAGCGACCTTCTTGTCGTCCTCGACGATCAGTACTCGCATCAGAGGAGTCTCCGTGGTGAACCTGAAGAAGAACTGAAGTGATCTTCAGGTCCAGTTCAGCATGGGTCCGTACGTTCCTCCGATGATCGTCGCCGCCGACACGTTGTCGTACCTGCAGGCCATCGTGATCGGGATCCTGCAGGGCGTCACGGAGCTCTTCCCGATCTCGAGCCTCGGGCACTCGGTGCTCGTGCCCGAGCTCCTGGGTTGGCACTCGCTCGTCGCCGGGCAGTCGTCCGACGAGTCCTTCTACCTCGCGTTCCTCGTCGGGCTGCATGTCGCCACCGCGATCGCACTCCTCGTGTTCTACCGGCGCGACTGGGTGGCGGTGATCGGCGGGTTCTTCACGTCGATCGCCCATCGCCGCATCGAGACGCCCGCGGAACGCATGGCGTGGCTCCTCGTGCTCGGCACCATCCCCGTGGGCATCGTCGGCCTGGTGTTCGAACACAGTCTCCGCACGGTGTTCGCGAAGCCGACCGCGGCGGCGATCTTCCTCACCCTGAACGGGTTGATCCTCTTCGCCGGCGAACGTCTCCGGCGCAACGCCGCGACCCGCGCCCTCGTCGACGAGCACTCGCACCACGAGGATCCCGGTCACGACGTCGGGCGCGATCTCGACACGCTGGAGCTCAAGGAGGGTGTGTACGTCGGGAGCGCGCAGATCCTGGCGCTCTTCGCCGGGATCAGTCGCTCGGGTGTGACCATGGTGGCGGGGTTGCTGCGCGGCCTCGACCACGAAGACGCCGCGCGCTTTTCGTTCATGCTCGCGACGCCGGTGATCTTCGCGGCCGGTTTCTACAAGCTGCCCGATCTGCTCGGGCACAACGGCGACCACGTGCGCGGCCAGGTGCTGGTCGGCAGTCTCGCCGCGGGAATCGCCGCGTACCTCTCGGTGAGGTTCCTGACCCGCTGGTTCGCCACCCGAACCCTCACGCCCTTCGCGATCTACAGCGTGGTGTTCGGGGTCGCGATGATCGCGTACACGACCCTCTGATCCCGAGCGTCAGTTGCGGCGGGCGTCGTCGAGGAGGACCATCACGTCGTCGTCATCGCGGGTCGACTCGGGTCCGAACGTGAGCACGAGCGTGCCCTTGATGCCGCAGGCGGGACACGCGACGGCGCACACCGCCAGCATCTCCGACGGGTCGGAGTCGCCCTCGAGCC
>DASXXX010000008.1:0-3787 GCA_036502765.1 Acidimicrobiia bacterium
GGCTCGAGCTGGTCGAACGCGGGGGCGTCGCGGTGGATCTCCCACCGGTCCTCGATGTTGGTGAGCTGCGACTCCTCGATGTCGAGGGGCTCGCCGATCACGTTGAACACGTGGCCGAGCACGCCCTCGCCCACCGGCATCGTGATGCCGTGGCCCAGGTTGCGCACGAGTGTGCCGCGCTGCAGGCCGTCGGTGGGCTTCAGGCAGATGGCGCGCACGCGGCTGTCGCCGATCTGCTGCGCGACCTCGGCCGTGATGACGATGGTCTCGCCCTCGAGCTCGGCGTCCATCTCCACCGCGAAGTTGATCTCGGGCAGCGCGTCGGGCGGGAACTCCACGTCGACGACCGGGCCGGCGATCGCGACGACGCGACCGTCCTTCAGCTCGGACCCTGAAGTGGTGGGGGTGTCAGCGGTGACAGTCATTTCCAATCTCCTACGAGTTGGATTGAGCGCGGGCTTCGAACAGGTCCTGGCGACGACCTTCGATGTCGTCGGCGAGGAAGTCGTCTGAGACGAGCTTCATCTTCTTGGACCGCAGGGCCTCGGCGCCGCTCACGATCTCCATGATCTCGGTGGTGATGGAGTCCTGGCGGGCGCGGTTCATGACGCGGCTGAGGCTGATGATCAGGTCGCCGGCGTTGTCGGTCGCCGACTTCATCGCTCGCTGGCGCGACGCGTGCTCCGACGCCGACGCGTTGAGCAGCGCCGCGAACACGCGCGACTCCACGTAGCGAGGCAGGAGGAGGTCGAGGATGGTGTCGGGCGACGGCTCGAACTCGTACGACGCGGCGACTCCGGCGGCACTCGCACCGCCCGCACCGTCGGCGGCGACCTCCGGCGGCACCATCGGCACGAGCGTCTGCCGCTCGACCACCTGGACGCCGGCCGACACGAACCGGGTGTAGATGATCTCGACGAGATCGGTCTCCCCCGCGAGGAACGCCTGCGCGGCAGCCCGACCGACCGCCCGCGCGTCCTCGTACGTGGGCGCGTCGGAGAACCCGCTGAAGGACGCGTCGATGGTGTACTCGCGGTAGCGGAAGTACGCCTCGGCCTTGCGGCCCGTCGTGATCAACGAGTACTCACGTCCAGCGGCGAGGTCTTCGGCGATCGCCGCCTCGGCCGTGCGCAGCACGTTGGAGTTGTAGGCACCGCACAGACCGCGGTCGGCTGCCACCACGATGTGCGCCACCCGCCGCACCTCGGGACGCGGCACGAGCAGCGCGCTGCTCAGACCGCCACCGCCCCGGGCGAGGTCGGCAACGACACCGGTGATCGAATCGCTGTAGGGCTGGGCCGCATGCACCCGGCCCTGCGCGCGCACGATGCGGCTCGCCGCGATCAGCTCCTGGGCGCGCGTGATCTTCTGCGTCGACTGGATGCTCTTGATCCGTCGACGGAGGACGCGCTCCTGACCACCAGCCATCGCTGAGTGCTACTCCGATGCCGCGGGCACTGCCGCGGCGATCGCGGACGCGGCGGCCTCGGACGCGGCGGCCTCGCCGAGGAGGGCGGCGGCGAAGGTCTCCTTGAACTCGGCCAGTGCACTCGCCAGCACATCGCCGTCGGGCAGCGTTCCGGTGTCGCGGATCTGGTCGACGAGCGAGCTGTAGCGGGCCTGGAACCACTCGTGCATGTCGGTCTCGAAGCGGCGGATGTCGCCGATCTCGAGGTCGTCGAGGGCACCGGAGGTGCCGGCGTACACCGACAGCACCTGGAGCTCGACCGGCATCGGCGAGTTGAGCGGCTGCTTCAACAGCTCGACGAGGCGGTAGCCCCGCTCGAGCTGCGCCTTCGACACGGCGTCGAGGTCGGACGCGAAGGTCGCGAACGCCTCGAGGTCACGGAACTGGGCGAGGTCGACCTTGAGCGTGCCGGCGACCGAGCGCATCGCCTTGATCTGCGCAGCACCACCCACGCGCGACACCGAGATGCCCACATCGACGGCCGGGCGCACACCGGAGCGGAACAGGTTCTCCTGCAGGTAGATCTGGCCGTCGGTGATGGAGATCACGTTGGTGGGGATGTACGCCGAGACGTCACCCGCCTTGGTCTCGATGACCGGCAGCGCGGTGAGCGAGCCCGCACCGAGCGCGTCGCTGAGCTTGGCGGCACGCTCCAGGAGGCGGCTGTGCAGGTAGAAGACGTCGCCGGGGTATGCCTCACGACCCGGCGGGCGACGCAGCAGCAGTGCCAGCTGGCGGTAGGACTCGGCCTGCTTCGAGAGGTCGTCGTAGACGACGAGCGCGTGCTCGCCGTTGTCCATCCAGTGCTGGCCGATCGCGCACCCGGCGTAGGGGGCGAGGTACTTGAACACGGCCGAGTCGGCGGCGGGCGCGTTCACCACCACCGTGTAGTCCATCGCGCCGTGCTCTTCGAGCGTGGCGACGGTCTGCGCAACGGTCGAGCCCTTCTGGCCGATCGCCACGTAGATGCACTTCACGCCCTGGCCCTTCTGGGCGAGGATCGTGTCGATCGCGACAGTGGTCTTGCCGGTCTTGCGGTCGCCGATGATGAGCTCCCGCTGGCCGCGGCCGACGGGGGTCATCGCGTCGATGGCCTTGATACCGGTCTGCAGCGGCTCGTGCACCGGCTGGCGCCCGACGATTCCCGGCGCCTGCACCTCGAGGCGACGAACCTCGGTGGAGGCGATCGCGCCCTTGCCGTCGATCGCCCGCCCGAGAGCGTCGACCACCCGACCGATGAGCGCGTCACCGACCGCGATCGAGAGGATGCGTCCGGTCGCCTTGACCGAGCCGCCTTCCTCCACGTGGCTGGCATCGCCGAGGACGACCGCACCGATCGAGTCCTCGTCGAGGTTCAGCGCGAGACCGAGCGTGCCACCCTCGAACTCGAGCACCTCGTTCACGGAGGTCTCGGGCAGGCCGGCGACGCGCGCGATGCCGTCACCCACCTCGAGCACCTGGCCCACGTTGGCCGAGTCGAGGGACGGCGTGAACGTGGAGACGTGCGCCTTGAGCGCGGCGGCGATCTCTTCGACGTTGATGGTCAGCTCTGCCATCTGGTTCCTTCCGATGTCACTTTGGCCGCAGTCTTTCTCTGGCTAGATCTGTTCGCGCAGCTGGTCGAGACGGTGACGCACCGACCCGTCGATGATGAGGTCGCCCATCTTGGTGACGATGCCGCCCATGACCTCGGGGTCGACGACGACCTTCACCTCGACGTTCTTGCGCGTTGCACTGCTCAACGCCACGCGCAGACGCTCGATGTCGTCGGCGCTCAGCGGCACGGCACTGCGGACCTCGGCGACCTCGTGCGCGCGCTCGGCAACCGCGAGCTCCACGAACTTGTCGACGATCTGCTCGAGCTCCCCGGCTCGGCCCGACACCACCACGGCGAGCACCAACGCCTGGGAAGTGGCGAGCGCCTTGCGCTCGAGGAGGTCCTGGATCACCGCGACCTTGCGGTCGAGCGGGAGGTTCGGATCGGTCAACGCCAGCCGCAGCTCGTCGGAGGCGTTGTACGCACGCGCGAAGCGAAAGAGCTCGTCCTCCACCTCGGCCAGATGGCCCTCCGTCCGGGCGATCTCGAGGAACGCCTTGGCGTAGGACTCGATGCGCTCGGTGGTCGCGCTCACCTCAGTTGCTCCCGACCTGCGCGATGTAGCTGTCGATCAGGGCCCGCTGGGTGTCGGCGTCGAGGTTGTGCTCGACGACCTTCTCGGCCAGCTCGATCGAGAGGTCCTTCACCGACGCCTGGAGGTCGGCCTGGGCCCGCTCGGTCGCGAGGCGGATGTCCTCGGTGGCCCGAGCCTTGATCTCGTT
>DASXXX010000009.1:0-1743 GCA_036502765.1 Acidimicrobiia bacterium
GCCGAGATGATCGCCGAGCGCGTCGACCAGCAGACCAACCCCACCATCGCGTTCCTCGCCCGCGGCATCGAGGGCATCTACGTGCGCATGACGGCCAAGGCGCCGACCGAGGACGAAGCGCGCGAGCTTCTCGATGCCGAAGACGTCGAGCTGCGCAAGGTGCTCGGCGGACTCGTGTTCGCGGTCGACGACGACACCATGGAGTAGGAGGTGCTGCGCCTCTGCGAGGAGCGCGGCTGGACGCTCGGTGTCGCCGAGTCGCTCACCGGCGGGTTCATCGGGTCGCGCCTCACCAACGTCCCCGGGGCCAGCCGCACGTTCCGCGGGTCGATCGCGTCGTACGCCACCGACGTGAAGCGCTCGGTGCTCGGGGTCACCGCCGATCTCGTGGTCAGCGAAGAGGCGGTCAAGCAGATGGCGGTGGGCGCGCAGCGCGTGCTCGATGCCGACGTCGCCATCGCGGTCACCGGCGTGGCCGGCCCCGACGAGCAGGACGGTCAGCCGGTCGGCACCGTCTGGTACGGCATCGCCATCCCCGGCCACGAGCCCGAGGCGGTGACGGCCCGGTTGCCGTTCGACCGCGAGCGCATCCGCCAGTTCTCCACCATCACCCTGCTCAACTCGCTGCGGATGCGCCTGCTGTCGTTGGGATGAGTGGTCTGCACCGGGCCTTCGTGGCCGTGGTGCCCCCGCCCTCCGTGCGCGCGTGGGCAGATGCTGCAGCCCATCCTGCAGAACTGCTCGTACCGGACCTGCGTTGGACACGCGCCGAGCAGCGTCACATCACCTTGCAGTTCCTCGGCCCGGTCGCCGACCCCGCCCCCGTCGCAGAGTTCGTTGCCGACGCTGTCCGAGGGCGCGCGCCCTTCACCCTCTCACTCGGGGGTGGGGGAGCGTTCCCGGACGCTCGACACGCGTCGGTGCTCTGGCTCGGTGTGCGCGAGGGTCTCGACGCGCTCACCGCGCTCGCCACGGCACTCGCAAGTCCCGACGACCGCCCGTTCCGCGCGCACTTCACGCTTGCCCGTGCCAACAAGCCGCGCGATCTCCGTCAGGCGATCGCCGCGCTCGATGCTTCCGGCGAGAGTGAGTCGTGGACCGTCGACGAGGTCGTGCTCTTCGACTCCGAGAACCGGGCTGACCGATCGACGCACACCGAGCAGGCGCGCTTCAGGCTGGTTGGGTGACGCGTGCGCGCGTCCGCGCCCGCTTGAGCCCGAGCACGTCGCGCACCGCCGCGCTGAGCTCGGCCTTCAACATCGACGGCTCCGCGGTCTTGAGCAGCGTCGGCGCCCAGTCGTCGAAGCCGGTGACCGCACCGAGCGCGGCCACCATGCGCACTTCCTCGGCGACCGACGACGCGGCCGCGTGCGCGGCCGACTCGACCCGCGCGTGCATCTCGGCGTGGTTGCGCTTGGCGGCTTCGATCATGAGCTCGACCGTGTGACGGTTGCGCTCGACGAGGCGGAAGAAGTCGAGGTACTCGAAGATCTGCGCGACGACCCAGGTGAGCGCGTCGGCCCATGCCTCCACGTCGCGCGCGTCCTCGAGCCGACCCAGCAACTCGTCGAGCAGCGTGTCGAACGGCTCGAGCAGCGTCTGGAGGATCTCGTCCTTGCTGCGGAAGTGGTAGTAGAGCGCGGCCTTGGTGATGTCGAGGCGATCGGCGATCTCGCGCAGCGACGTGCCCTCGTAGCCCTGCTCGATGAACAGCTCGTTGGCCACCGCCAGGATGCGCTCTCG
>DASXXX010000010.1:0-2325 GCA_036502765.1 Acidimicrobiia bacterium
CGCGGCGAGGTCGCGGTGCGGGGGTCGATCGTCGACGTGTACCCGTCGACCGACGACCACCCGGTGCGCATCGACCTCTGGGGCGACGAGGTCGACCGCCTGTCGGCGTTCTCGGTCGCCGACCAGCGCTCCACCCACGACGTCGCCGAAGCGTGCATCTTCCCGACGCGCGAGCTGCTCCCCACCGACGACGTGCGCGAGCGCGCAGGCCGTCTGGTCGCGCAGCAACCGTGGGGCCGCGAGCAGTGGGAGCGGCTGGCCGAGGGTCAGTTGTTCGACGGCATGGAGTCGTGGCTGCCGTGGCTCACCGACCGCGAGCACCTGTTGACCGATCTTCTGCCGACCGACGCGCTGGTCTTGCTGGTCGAGCCCAAGCGCATGCGCGACCGGGCCCAGGAGCTGCTCGACGAAGAAGCGTCGCTGGCGTCGACGCTCGCGGTCACGTGGGGCGCGGGGGAGGAACGCGACCTGCCGCGCCTCTCGCTGGAGTTCGATCGCCTGCTCGCGCACACCAGTGCCGGCGCGGTGTCGTTGCTGTCGACGCCCGATGGTCCCGACACGCCGCGCGTCGCGGCCAGCGCGTTCGATCCCGTCGTCGGCGACGCCGACGCGCTCGTGCGCCGACTGCGCGCGCTCGCGGGAGACGGCTACCGAGTGGTGCTCGCGGCCGAAGGCACCGGATCCGCGCAGCGCCTGCGCGACATCCTCGCCGGCGAGGGCCTCGACGCCGGTGCGGGTGAGCCGGCACCGGGCGCGGTGCGCCTCCTCGTCGCGCCGCTCGAACGCGGCGTGGTGCTCCCGGGCGCGCACCTCGCGCTCGTCGCCGAGGCCGACCTCACCGGTCGGCGGCGCGTGCACCGACGCGCGCGCGGCGCGCGCCGCGGGCAGGACTACTACGACGACCTCGAACCCGGCGACTACGTCGTGCACCACCAGCACGGCGTCGGTCGCTACCTGGAGATGAAGCCGCTCACCATGGGCGGGGTCGAGCGCGACTACCTCTGGCTCGAGTTCAAGGACGGCAAGGTCTACGTGCCCACCGACCAGGTGGGGTTCGTGCGGAAGTACACCGGCGGCGAGACGCCGTCGCTCAACCGCATGGGCGGCGCCGACTTCGAGAAGCAGCGGGCGCGGGTGCGCAGCGCGGTGCGCGAGATCGCCGAGGAGCTCGTCGTCCTCTACCGCCAGCGGTTGGCGACGCCCGGACGCGCCTTCAGCCCCGACACGCCGTGGCAGCACGAGATGGAAGAGGCGTTCCCGTTCGAGGAGACGCCCGACCAGATGCAGGCCATCATCGACGTCAAGGGCGACATGGAGCGTCCGATCCCGATGGACCGGCTCGTGTGCGGCGACGTCGGGTACGGCAAGACCGAGGTCGCGGTGCGCGCTGCGTTCAAAGCCGTGCAGGAAGGCACGCAGGTCGTGGTGCTCGTCCCCACCACGCTGCTCGCCGCACAGCACGGCCAGACGTTCCGTGAACGGTTCGCCAACTACCCGGTGCGCGTCGAAGTGCTGTCGCGGTTCCTGAGCGCGAAGGAGCAGCACGCGGTCGTGCGCGACTTCGAGTCGGGCGCGGTCGACGTCCTCATCGGTACGCACCGCTTGCTGTCGTCCGACGTGCAACCCAAGAAGCTCGGCCTCCTCGTCGTCGACGAAGAGCAGCGCTTCGGCGTGCAGCACAAGGAGCTCATCAAGCAGATGGCGACGAACGTCGACGTGCTGACGCTCACCGCTACGCCGATCCCGCGCACGCTCGAGCTGTCGCTGACCGGCATCCGCGATCTGTCGCTGGTGAACACGCCGCCCGAGGACCGCCAGCCGATCCTCACCTACGTCGGCGAGTACGACGACCGTGCCGCTGCGGAAGCGATCCGACGCGAGCTGTTGCGCGAAGGACAGGTGTTCTACGTGCACAACCGCGTGCGCGACATCGAGCTCGTGGCCGAGAACGTGCGCGCCCTCGTGCCCGACGCGCGCGTCGCGGTCGCGCACGGGCAGATGGACGAGAGCCGCCTCGAGCGGGTCGTGAACGACTTCGCCGAGCGCGAGTTCGACGTGCTCGTGTGCACGACGATCGTCGAGAGCGGCATCGACATGCCGACGGTCAACACGTTGGTCGTGGATCGCTCCGACCTGCTCGGACTCGCGCAGATGTACCAGCTGCGTGGTCGCGTCGGGCGACGGGGCCAGCGCGCGTACGCGTACCTCTTCCACCCGGCCGACCGGGTGCTGAGCGAGGAGGCGTACGAGCGACTGAAGACCATCGGCGAGTTCACCGACCTCGGCTCCGGGTTCAAGATCGCCATGCGCGACCTCGAGATCCGC
>DASXXX010000011.1:0-1702 GCA_036502765.1 Acidimicrobiia bacterium
TCGAGCTGGTCGCCCTGCAGGTTCGTCGGCGGGATCTTCACCCCGGCGTACTTCTCCCGGTACTCACCCGAGCCGAGGTAGCTGATCAGCGACAGGAGTGAACGCACCTGACCGCCTTGGTAGCGGAAGTGGATGCCGTCGATCCACGTACCGCCTCGCTTCGTCCCCAGTCGGCGGACCGTCTTCAGGTTGTGCTTCCAGTAGCGGCGACACGGAACCGCACCCGTGAACTTCGTCCCCCGTAGCAGCTTGCCCGCCGTGTCCGACTCGAGGAACGCCTTGATCGGCACGTTCGTGGACAACCACCACGTGGGTGAACCGATGACGACCAGGTCGTACTCACCGTCGGTCACCACGTCGGGGATACCGATCGGTCCCGGCTTGCGGAAGTACTCGGCCGGGATCATGCCGAGCACCTCACGCAACGGATTCGGCATCGGGAACGTCTCGAACCGCTTCTCGTACCGAGGGTCGAGGAACTCGATCCTCGCGAGCGCGGCGTCACAACCGCGAGCCACGAGCACCTCGGCCATCGCGTCGACGATCTTCTTCGTCTGCTGCGTGTACGTGAAGTACACGAAGAGCACGCGCGGTGCGCTGCCTACGGCCACGACGTTCTGTGCGAACGCGTCAGATGCGGCGGCGTCGGCCCGGTGTGACCGCCGCGGCGACGACCGCGGTCTTGGCGATCGGCGAAGGACCGGGCGATACCGCTTTCGCGACGACGGCCACCTTCGCGACCGGCGCGCCGATCACGCCCACTCTTCCGACTCTTCCTCGTCCGAGCGGCATCTCAGGCTCCTGCGTTCTCTGCGGCGTCGTCGGCCTCGATGGAGGCGATGATCGCCTGGATGGGGATGCGTCCGTTGGCGATCAACTGACCACCGGAACGGCGGGCTGCAGACGCGAAGGGCGCGGCCCACAGGTTCTCCCAGATGAGGACACCGGCGGTGCTGCCGGGCTCCATCGCCGCCGCCAGGTGTTCGACGTCGTCTTCGGCCAGCAGCTCCGCGAGCTGCGCCTCGAGCGCTTCGAGCTCGCCGAGCTCGCCGACGTCGGACAGCTCCATCGCGTCGACGGTGCCGTCGTCGGCCTTGGTCAGGATCAACACGTCGATCACGCGGATGATCCCGCGGTCGACGAGCGAGACCAGTTCGGCCGCCATCTCGCCGGTGAAGTTGCTCGCACCCGCTGGGAACTCGACGACGGTGTAGTCGACGGGGCCCAACTCATCGAGCTGCACGTCGGTCATGCGAGTGCCTTTGCCTTGAGCTGCGCGAATTCCGCGTCGGTGATCGCACCCGACTTGTTGAGCTCAGCCAGACGAGCGATTTCGTCGGCGGTGCTCGAAGCGCTCGGCGCGGCGGCGAGCGCGCTCTTGACGTAGGCCTGCTGCGCATCGGCCTGGGCCTGTGCAGCTTCCTGCGCGTGCTCGCTCATCTTCTGCCCTCGGGCGATGAGGTACACGAAGACCCCGAGGTACGGCACGATGATCACGAAGAGCACCCAGATCGCCTTGGCGAAGCCACCGAGGTCGTGGCTGCGGAAGATGTCGCCGAAGACGACGATCAGCAACCAGATCCAGATGAAGAAGAGGAAGAAATACATCATGGACAGGAAGACCTGTCCGGTTCCGAACTCCGCGAGCGGCACTCTGGCTCCTGTCGGGTGGTTGCAGACGCGCTTCGCCTGACTTCCCGAC
>DASXXX010000012.1:0-8421 GCA_036502765.1 Acidimicrobiia bacterium
TGCCATTCGTCATCGTCATCTTCATGGCCGTCCACTTCTGGCGCGTCCGGAAGGACGGCGGCATCTCCGGGCCGCTGTAGGAAGAGGGGAGCTGTAGATGGTCGACATCCCCGAACACCTCCTCCAGCGGAGCAAGGAGCGCCGCAAGGCGCTCGGCTTGCCCGTGCCGGGTGAGGAAGGCGACGCCGAGGCTCCTGCAGCCGAGGCGCCGCTTGCCGACGCGCCCGCAGTCGAGGCCTCCGCCGAAGCTCCTGCCGCGGCGTCCTCCGCACCCGCGGAGGACGTCACCACCGAGAGCGGCACCAAGATCCCCGCGCACCTGCTCGAGCGGGCCAAGCGCCGGAAGGCCGCGGCCGCGGGTGGCGACGTCGCCGCCGCGGGCGCCGGTACGGCGGCTGCCGCGACGGCCACGCTCCCCGCACCCACCACCACCGGTCCCGGCGGTCACACGCAGCGACTGCTCACGGTGGTCAAGTCGGGATCGATCCAGCAGACCCGCGCCGAGGCGCAGGACAAGGTGCACACCTGGCCGCACCTGCTCGTGATCGAGTTCGCGTCGATCCTGATCGTGCTGGCCGGCGTCACCATCTTCTCGGCGCTCGTGCGCGCGCCGTTGCTCGGTCTCGCCGACTTCAACAAGACCCCGAACCCGTCGAAGGCGCCCTGGTACTTCCTCGGTCTCCAGGAACTGCTGACGATGTTCAACCCGCAGGTCGCGGGTGTGCTCATCCCGGGCATCGCGCTGGTCCTGCTGATGCTCGCTCCGTTCGTCGACAAGAACCCGTCGAACAAGCCCAAGGATCGGAAGTTCGCGATCTCGATCTTCACCATGTTCCTGCTGATGTGGGCGGTTCTCGTCATTCTCGGTTCGTTCTTCCGTGGGCCTGGGTTCAACTTCGTCCTGCCCTGGAGGGACGGGATCTTCTTCGAGTTGTAGGAGCTCTTTCCATGGGTATCGCTATCGCCATCGTCGTCGTGATCGCTCTTGCAGTGGTCGCGCTTCTGGTGACGGCGCGGTCACGAGCCACAACCGGCCGCGTGAGCCGCGAGACGCGCAAGCGCGACGAAGCTGCGGGCGGTTCGGCACCGAGCCAGGCCGTCACGCCGAGCGACGAGACCACCGTCGAGGCCGAGTCCGGCGAAGGTCGCGCGCGCGCCGACGAGGCCCGCCGGGCCATCGAGTCGGGAACGTCGCAGGTCCCCGAGGCGCGTGCCGCCGGCACGCCTGCGGTGTACGAGCCGATCGACCTCGACGAGCTCGGCGTCACCCGGCGGCAGTTCTTCAACCGGTCGATCCTCGCCGGATCCGGGCTCGGCCTCGGCGCGTTCGGGGTCGCCGCGCTGGCGTTCCTCTGGCCGGGGGCCAGCAGCGGGTTCGGCGGCAAGATCGCGGTCGGATCGGTGGCCGACGCCAACACCGCCATCGGTAACAAGCAGCCCTTCTACAACGCCACCGCCAAGACCTACATCGTCGCCTACCCCAAGGCCGACCTGGGCAACGCCAAGAAGGTCTCGGCGTACACCCCACCGATCCTCGCGGGCATGGAGCAGGGGTTCGTGGCTCTGTACCAGAAGTGCGTGCACCTCGGTTGCCGCGTGCCCTGGTGCCAGAGCTCCCAGTGGTTCGAGTGCCCGTGCCACGGATCGAAGTACAACAAGGTCGGCGAGAAGGTCGGCGGGCCGGCGCCGCGAGGTCTCGACCGGTTCGTGCTCGAGATCTCGGGCGGCAACATCGTCGTCGACACCGGGAACCTCGTGCTCGGACCGCCGATCGGCACCAACACCATCAACCAGAGCCCGGAAGGGCCGCTCTGTGTCTGACGTGTTCCGCCCGACCTCCGTGTGCCCTGGAGCCCCGCCCGCATGAGCTTCCGTACCATCCTGATCCTGTTCAACGCGGCGCTCATCGTCGGGTTCCTCGCGTTCGTCGCGTTCCGCGTGCTCCGGCTCAAGTACAACAAGGAGCGCACGCCCGAGAACCTCACCCCGTTCTTCGACGACGAGGTGCTCGAAGGCGCGCACCTCGAGCGTGTGCTCGGGGTGTCGCTCATCGCGCTCGTGATCGTCGTCCTCGGACTCCTCGCCTACTTCATCTGGGAGCCGTTCCGGGAGACCGCGGCCGCCACCGGCTTCAAAGAGCGGTCGGTCGAGCGCGGCGCCACGCTGTTCGCCAACGACCAGTCGCTGGCGTACGACAGCACGAAGTCGTTATTGTGCGCGACCTGTCACGGCACCGACGGTGGCGGCGGGACGGCGCCCTTCACCGTGCAGAGCACCGACCCGCGGTGCGACCCCACCAAGAAGGTCACCGCGGACACGCCGGAGTACTGCCTGCCGAAGTCGGTCGCATGGGCGGCACCGAACCTGCAGCTGGCGCCGTTGCGCTATTCACGCGCGCAACTCACGCAGATCATCACATACGGCAGACCGGGCACACCCATGCCCGCGTGGGGCGTGCTGTCCGGGAAGGGTGCCCTCCAGCAGCAGAGCATCCAGGACCTGGTGAACTACGTCAACAGCCTGGCCACCACCTCCGACAAGGCGCGAGTCGCCGGGGCCAAGGAGGTCGCCAGCTGCTCCGACCGGGCCGCCTGTGTCGGCCGGGAGCAGCTCCAGGACCCGGCCACCCAGGCCGCAGCCGACAAGTGGGTGGTCGACGCCCGCGCCGATCTCGCCGCCGCCGAGGCGCTCCTCGCGAACTCGGGGGCGCAGGACGTGGCAACCAACACCAAGCTGGTCCAGCAGAAGCAGGAGACGCTGCAGGCCGCCGAAGGTTGGCAGCAGACCACGCAGAACGCCTCTGACGGCGCCATCCTCTTCATGAACAACTGCGCGCGGTGTCACACCCGCGGGTGGTCGTACTTCGACACCACCGACCCGGGCAACGCCCCGCCGGGGATCATGGGCGGCGGCGCCTACGGTCCGAACCTCACCGGAGGCGACGTGAACAACCAGTTCCCGCCGCCCAACGGCGAGGCGCAGCTGGAGGAGTGGATCAGCATCGGCGTGCCTGCCAACGACCAATACGGCATCCGGGGCATCTCGTCCGGACGCATGCCGCACTTCGGTGCGGTCCTCTCCAAGACCGACATCGAGTCGATCATGGCGTACGAGCGATCGCTGTAGGAGTGCTGCTGTGACATCGATCCTCGCTGAAACCGGGAACGGCATCTGGTACCCGACGATCCTGGGCATCCTCGTCGTCGTCTCCGCGATCGTGCTCTTCATGGGCTCCGTGTACGTGCTGCTCGGCACCAACGTCGGTGCCCGCCTCGGCTTCCTCATCACCTTCACGTCGCTCATGGGCTTCCTCATGATCCTGAGCCTCCTCTGGCTCACCACCGCGTCACCGCTGGAGTCGCCCAAGGGCCGGGTGCAGTCGTGGTCGGTCATCGAGAGCGTGAGCGACCTGTCGAAGGCGAAGACGACCGCCGTCCACGGGGCGAACGACAAGCAGCACCGCGCCTCGTCGACCGATGCGTCGAACGTGGCCGCCGCGGTCGACGCCGCGCTGATCACGAAGAAGTCGACGCCGACGGTCACCTACACGCCCAACGACAACCGCTTCGCCAAGTTCGACGACGTCACCAAGTTCATGATCGTCCAGACGTGGACCGTCGGCGGCAGCAAGCCGCAGTTCTGGAAGGGCGAGTTCAACCACGCGACCAAGTACGCGGTGATCGAGTACTGCGCCACGGCCCCACAGACGCAGACGTTCGGCCTGCCGCCGCTCCCGCCCGAGTGCGCCAGTGGTGCCGACGCCCAGAAGGGCTACCTCATCGCCCAGTTCGACTACGGCACCCTGCGCCTGCCGCCGTTCGTCGTCTTCCTGATCACCGGCATCCTCTTCGGCCTCGGGCTCCTCATGCTGCACTGGCGTGAGAAGGACGAGCACGCCGCCGCCGAGGCGGCGAAGGTGGAGGCCGCCGGTCCGGTGGCCGTGGCCGGCGCCGACGAACCCGAACTGACGAAGGTCTGATCATGCGACGAATCCGTACTCTTGGCGCGCTCGCGTTCTGCACGGTTGGTGCGTTGCTCGCGCTGGCGGTGCCGGCGGGAGCTCAGCAGCTCGTCGACGCGGGCAAAGAGGGGGACGGCTCCGGAGGCCTTGCCTTCGTGATCATGGTCGTCGTGATCGTCTGCATCGGTGGGTCGCTGTTCTTCATGGACCACGTGCGGCGGAATCGCCTGCCCCAGGACTCTGACGAGTAACTCCGAGTCGGTCGGCCCCCGTCGGCGCCCACTCGATGCTCAAACAGTGCTTCGCAAACTGCGCGTCGAGCAGGCGCCGACGTGTGCCGCTTACTTCTTCGCGAACTCCGCGACGGCTGCCACCGTCTCATCGATGAGCTGGTCGGTGTGCGCGAGGGACACGAAGAGGGTTTCGTAGCCGCTGGGGGCGAGGAAGTGTCCGGCGTTGAGCAGGTGGTGGAAGAGCTCTGCGTAGCGGGCGTGGTCGGCCTTCTGAGCCGCTTCGTAGTTCTGCACCGGCTCGGGTGTGAAGAAGAAGCCGGTGAGGGTGCCGACTCTCGTCACCTGCGCGTCGGGGAGGGCTTTGGTGAGGCCTTCGGCGAATCTCGTTGCCTTGGCCTCGAGTTCCGTGTAGCTGTCGTCGGTGAGCTCGGCCAGGACGGCGAGGCCCGCGGCGGTGGCCAATGGGTTGCCGCTCAGGGTGCCGGCTTGGTAGACGGGGCCGAGGGGAGCGAGGTGGTCCATGATCTCCCGCTTGCCGCCGACCGCTGCCAGTGGGAGTCCGCCACCGGCGACCTTGCCGAACATCGAGAGGTCGGGGGTGATGCCGTAGCGGCCCTGCGCGCCGGCGGGGCCGAGACGGAAGCCGGTGATCACCTCGTCGCAGATCAGGAGCGCGCCCGCCGCGGTGCAACGGTCGCGCAGGCGGGGAAGGAAGCCGTCGATCGGGGGGACCAGGCCCATGTTGGCGGCGACCGGCTCGACGATCACCGCCGCCAGCTCGGCGCCGTAGCGGCCGAACGCAGCGTCGAGCGCGGCGTCGTCGTTGTAGGGCACGACGATCGTGTCGGCCACCGTGCCCTCGGTGACGCCGGCCGAGCCAGGCAGGCCGAGGGTGGCGACACCGCTGCCGGCGGCGACGAGCAGGGCGTCGACGTGGCCGTGGTAGCAGCCGGCGAACTTCAGGATCTTCGCGCGGCCGGTGACCCCGCGCGCGAGCCGCACCGCGGTCATGCCCGCTTCCGTGCCCGACGACACGAGCCGCACCTTGTCGACTGCCGGCACGCGCGCGGCGATGGCCTCGGCCAGCTCGACCTCGCGCTCCGTGGGCGCGCCGTACGACGTCCCGGCGGCGGCGGCGCGTTGCACGGCCTCGACCACCGCCGGGTGCGCGTGCCCGAGGATCGACGCGCCCCACGACTGCACGTAGTCGACGTAGCAGTGGCCGTCGGTGTCGAACAGGTACGCACCCTCGGCGCGCGCGACGAAGAAGGGATCGCCGCCGACCGACGCGAACGAACGCACCGGCGAGTCGACCCCGCCGGGAATGACGGCCTGCGCGCGCTCGAAGAGCTCGCTTCCGGAGGCTGTGCTCACGCGAGACGTTCGGCGAGCTCGCGCGCGAAGTAGGTGAGCACGAAGTCGGCGCCGGCGCGCTTGATCGACGTGAGCACTTCGAGCGCGGCGGCTTCGCCGTCGAGCCAGCCGTTCTGGGCCGCGGCCTTGAGCATCGCGTACTCGCCGCTCACGTGGTACGCCGCCACCGGGACGTCGAACGAGTCGCGCAGCGCGCGCACGATGTCGAGGTACGGCAGCGCGGGCTTGACCATCACCATGTCGGCGCCTTCGGCGATGTCGAGCGCGGTCTCGTCGAGCGCCTCGCGCGCGTTGGGCGGGTCCATCTGGTAGCCGCGGCGGTCGCCGAACTGCGGCGCGCACTCGGCCGCGTCGCGGAAGGGCCCGTACAAGGCCGACGCGTACTTCGCCGAGTAGGCGAGGATCGACGCGTCTTCGTGTCCGCTCTCGTCGAGCGCGTCACGGATGGCGCCGACCTGGCCGTCCATCATTCCCGACGGCGCGATCACGTCGGCGCCGGCCGTGGCCTGCGCGACCGCGATCGACGCGTAGCGCTCGAGGGTGGAGTCGTTGTCGACCTCACCCGCGTCGGTGAGCAGCCCGCAGTGACCATGGTCGGTGTACTCGTCGAGGCAGTCGTCGGCCATCAGGACGAGCGAATCGCCCACTTCGTCGCGGAGGTTGCGCAGCGCGATCTGGACGACGCCGTCGGGGGCGTCGGCTCCCGAGCCGCGGGCGTCCTTCGTGGTCGGCACGCCGAAGAGGATGACCGCGGGCACGCCGAGGTCGGCCAGCGCCCGGACCTCCTTGCGGAGGCTCTCCTGGGAGTGCTGCACGACCCCCGGCATCGACACGATGGGATCCGGCGCGTCGAGGCCCTCCTTCACGAACAGGGGCGCGACCAGGTCGTCGACCGAGAGCCGGGCCTCGGCCACCAGCCGCCGCATCGCGGGCGTGCGGCGCAGCCGGCGCATGCGCCGAGCAGGGAACGTCACACCACTCAGGCTACCGCCGCCTCCACCGCACCCTTTTGGCGTGGCTCACCCGCGACTCTCGCGGGGTAGCCACGCCAAAACGTGAGAGAAGGGTCGTGACGAGGCCGTCGATGGTGTGGGGATCGGCCTCGGCGTCGACGCGCAGACCGCGGGCGAGCGCGGTGGCCGACGTGACCGGGCCGATGGAGACGACCATCGGGAACGGGTCGGGCCGCGGCTCGATCTGGGACAAGAAGTTGTCGACCGTCGACGACGACGTGAACGTCACCGCGTCGAAGCGGCCTTCGGCGACGCGCGCCACCAGCGCCGGATCGGGGGTGGCGGGCTGTGTGCGGTAGACGGGCAGGACGTCGACCTCATAGCCCCGTTCGGCGAGGCCGTCGGGGAGGATGTCCCGGGCGACCTCGGCGCGCGCGAGCAGCACCCGCGCGCCCGGTGCCGACGGCGGCGGGAACGCCTCGAGCAGCGACTCGGCCACGAAGCGCTCGGGCACGAGGTCGGCCCGCAGCCCCCGGGTCGTGAGCGCGTGCGCAGTCCCCGGGCCGATGGCGGCGAGGCGCACGCCCGCGAGTGCGCGGGCGTCGAGCCCGGCGGGCGTGAGGCCGTCGCGGAAGAACGCCCGCACGCCGTTGGGCGACGTGAACACGAGCCACTCGTACACAGTGAGGTCGGGCACGGTGACGTCGAGCCGCGTGATCTCGATCGCGGGGAGCTCCAGCACCTCGGCGCCGAGCTCCTCGAGCCGGAGGCGCAGGCCGCTCACCTGTTCGCGCGCGCGGGTGACGACGACGGTGCGGCCGAACAAGGGGCGGGCCTCGAACCACGACAGGTCGAGCGCGGCGACGCCGCCGACGACGATCGCGCTCGGTGCCCTCACTCCCACGTCGGCGATGGTGGCGAGCGTGGCCCGCACGGTCGTCTGGTCGGGGCGGGTGCCGTTGCGGACCGCAGCGACCGGCGTGTCGGGCGCGCGGCCACCTTCGATCAGACGGCGGGCGATGTCGCCGATGCGGCCCGCGCCCATCAGGATCACGAGCGTGCCGCCGGCGCGCGCCAGCGCGGCCCAGTCGACGTCGGTCGTGTCCTTGGTCGGGTCCTCGTGGCCGGTCACCACGGTGAAGTGGGTCGAGACCCCGCGGTGCGTCACCGGGATGCCGGCGTAGGCGGCGGCGCCGATGGCGCTGGTGATGCCGGGCACCACCTCGAACGGGATGCCGGCCGCGGCCAGCGCCTCGGCCTCCTCGCCCCCGCGGCCGAACACGAACGGGTCACCGCCCTTCAGGCGCACGACGCACTCCGCGCTGCGGCCCTTGTCGACGAGCAGCTGGTTGATCTGGTCCTGGGTGAGGTCGACGTCGCCCGGCGACTTGCCCGCCGCGATCAGCTCGGCACCTTCGGCGGCGAGCGCGAGCAGCGCGGGTGACGCCAGCCGGTCGTACACCACGACGTCGGCGCGCCGGAGCAGGTCGGCGCCGCGCACGGTGAGGAGCCCGGGATCGCCCGGTCCCGCGCCCACGAGGTAGACGGTCATGCGCTGTCCTCGAGCAACGAACGGCCGCCGCGCTCCATGAGCTCGGCCGCGACCGCGCGCCCGGCGACCACGGGGTCGGTGGCCCGTGCGGTCGCGCGCAGCACGACGTGGCCGTCGGTCGCCGCGAGCAGCGCCTCGATCGTGACCTCGTTGCCGTCACCGACGCGATTCACGTGCGCCAGCGCGCCGCAGGGCAGGTCGCACCCGCCGCCGAGCTCGGCGAGGTACGCGCGCTCGGCGTCGACCGCGTCGTGGAGCAGCCGATCGTCGATGGCGACGACCCGCGCGAGCGTGTCGGCGTCGTCGGCACGGCACTCGACCGCCAGCGCGCCCTGGGCCACCTGGGGG
>DASXXX010000013.1:0-6171 GCA_036502765.1 Acidimicrobiia bacterium
GTTGCTCGGTGAGGGCATCCCGTTCTTCGCCAAGCTCGATCGCGGCCACGTGCTCTTCGACGACCCGGTCGTCGTGCAGGGAAGTCGCGCGCTCCACCTGCGGTACCCGGTTCGGCGCTGACCCCGCGGGGTACGACACCCACATGTCTGTCCTTCTCTCGAGTCGCATCCGTCGTTGGGTGATCCTGGCCATCGCCGTGCCATTGGGTTCGTGGGTGCTCGCCAAGGTTGCGGAGCAGATCCGCGAGCGTCGCGGCGAGAGCCACGTCACCAGGGCATTGAGCGCGCCGCAGCACTGGCGTCAACGGCGGGCGGCGAAGGCCGCGTAGCTCGGCGCCGTCAGCTCAGCCCGCGCAGGATCGCCGCGACCCCGGCGAGTGCGGCGATGGCCAGGATGGCCCATCGGAGGTCTCGCCCGGCGAGGCGAGGCCGGAGCACGAAGCTGAGCGCGAGGCCGGCGAAGTAGCTCGGAATGAGTGTGATGCCGAGCAGGACCTGCCAGGCGTGCAGCTGACCTCCGATCAGGAGCCCGGTGATCGTGAACACGGTCCCGATCGCGAACTGCGTGGCGAGGGTGGAGCGGAACACGGGCGCGGGGTCGTTCTGGTAGAGCAACGCGAGCGGCGGACCGTCGATCGCGGCCGCCGTCCCAGTGATCCCGGTCGCCACGCCGGTGACGCTCGCCGACACCGGCGTGACACCCGGGTGCAGGTGCGACGCCGCCGCGCTGAGCACGACGGCAGCGATGACGACGGCACCGATGACGATCGCCAGCGTGTCAGTGGAGACTGCGGCGACGACCGCCACGCCGACGGCGGTGCCGGGCAGGCGGCCTAGCAGCAGGAAGCGGCTGCCCCGCCAGTCGATGTGATCGCGCTCGGTCGTGGCCATCGCGACCGCCATCGGGATCCCCGGAATGACCATCGCGCCGGGGAGCGCAGCAGGAACGATCAGCGCCACCAGCGGCACCGCGAGCAGGTTCGCGCCGAAGCCGACCACACCCTGCACCGTCGACGCGCCGACGACCGCCAGTGCGATCACGAACCACTCGAGGACAGAGACGTGCACGCGTGGGATTGTGACAGGGACCGAGCCGCGGAGGGCTCGGGATTACCGCTCGGCTACAAACGGCGGAGGAGGGAGACGACCTTGCCGTAGATGGTGACGTCGGCGGGGTCGAAGACCATCTCTTCCATCGTGGAGTTCTCCGGCCGCAGCACGATCTTGTTGCGACGCTTGATGAACGTCTTGACCGTGGCCTCTTCGCCGGGGATGCCCGCGATGACGGTGTCGCCGCCCTCGGCGTCGGGCTGCTGGCGCACGACCACGTAGTCGCCGTCGAAGATGCCTGCCTCGATCATCGAGTCGCCTCGCACGCGCAGCATGTAGATCGTGCCGTCGCCGGTGAAGTCTTCGGGGATGGGGAGGGTCTCCTCGATGTTCTCGGCTGCGAGCACACCGGTGCCGGCGGCGACGTCGCCGATGAGCGGCACGTGGCGCACGGGCCGGCGCTCGATGGGCTGGCCGGAGTCGACCTCGAGGTGCAGCTCGAGCGCCCGGGGCTTCGTGGGGTCGCGGGTGAGGTAGCCCTTGTCCTGCAGCGCCGCCAGGTGGGCGTGCACGGTGGAGCTCGACGAGAGGCCCACGGCCTCGCCGATCTCACGCACGCTGGGCGGGTAGCCGCGGTGGCGGACCTCGGCGTCGATGAACTCGAGCACCTGGCGCTGGCGGGGGGTCAATTCGGTCATAGGTCGACCGTAACACGATCGCGTGTTCGGGGCAAACACCCGTTCGGAATTTCCCTTGACTCGAACGACTGTTCGTGCGAACCTGCGAACAGGCGTTCGGCATGCCGTGGGGCCCGGTCCTCCTCAGTGGGGATCGGGAAGCGGACGGGGCTGACGGGCAACGCCTCCCGGACCACCAGAACAAGGAGTCCGGGATAACTGTCACACCCCCATGGTTCGCTACTCCCGGCGGACCGAACAGGAGACAACAGCAATGCAGCAAGCAGGCGTCATCACGATCACGACCCGGGCCACGGCGAGGCCGCGACCCACGACGCAGCCCCGCCGAACCGTTGCCTCCGGTTCGGCCCGGGTCGTCAGCCGCACCATCTACTGGCGACGACGGGCCGTCGTCGCAGTCATGGTGGTCGCGTTGCTGTTCGTGATGGCGCGGGCGGGTGTCGCGCTCGGGGAATCCCCCTCGATCCCCGAGCGCCACCCAGCCCATCTGGTCTCGAACCCGTCGCCCACCACGGTCGTCGAGCCGGGCGACTCGCTGTGGACGGTGGCCGAGCGTCTCGCTCCCAACGATGACCCCCGCCCCGTGGTCGACGCGTTGTCCAGCGCTCGTCACGGCACCGTGCTCACGCCCGGCGAGACCATCTCGTGGGACGGGTAGGGCAAGTCCCGACCGTCCCGACCCTTCGCCCACGGCGGCTCCTGGCACTCACTCGATTGGGCTGCCGGGCCGTCGTGGCTGCGCTCGCATGATTCAGGCAAGACTCCGACCATGACTGACACGACGACCACCAACTGGGGGCGCTGGGGCGCCGACGACGAGCGGGGCACGCTCAACCTGCTCACGCCCGAGCGCGTGCTCGCGGCCACGCAGGTGTGCAAGACGGGCAAGGTCTACAGCCTGTCGTTGCCGATCCAGCAGCACGGAGTCCCGATCTTCGACTACCGAGGTGCGCCCCGTCGCTACACGCTCACCAGCGCGAGCGACAAGGACCCGTACGCGTCGATGGGTGGCGCGCCCGGCCTCGGCGCCAACGAGGACATGCTCGTGCTCGCGTCGCACAGCATCACGCACATGGACGCGCTGTCGCACGTGTACACCGAGGACGGCATCTACAACGGCTTCCCGCGCGACGAGTTCAGCAGCCAGCACGGCGCGCCGCACTGCGACATCCGCGCCACCGGCACGTTCGCGGGTCGCGGCATCCTGCTCGACCTGCCCGGTCACCAGGGCGTCGACTGGCTCGAGCCCGGTCACGTGATCACCCGCGCCGAGCTCGACGCCTGCGTCGACGCGCAGGGCACCGACGTGCGCGCCGGCGACATCCTCCTCGTGCGCACCGGTTGGCTCGATCTCTTCGAGCAGGGCACGGAAGGCTTCGCGCAGCCCGGCCTGGGGGTCGACGCGGTGTCGTTCGTCGACGACCACGACATCGCCGCCGTCGGCGCCGACAACGCGGCGATCGAGAGCATCCCGTTCGACGACAACGTGTTCCTCGCCGTGCACATCGAGCTGCTGGTGAAGCGCGGCGTCACGCTCATGGAGCACCTGAAGCTCTCCGAGCTCGCGGCCGACGGCTGCCACGAGTTCTTCCTCAGCATCGGTGCCCTGCCGGTCACCGGCGCCGCAGGGAGTCCGATCAACCCGGTGGCCATCGGGTGAGCACCGGGTGAGCGCCGGGTGAGACGCCCCGGGAAGGCCCCGTGACGGCGGTACGGTGGCGCGGTGCGCTGCCCGTTCTGCTCGGCCGACGACGACAAGGTCGTCGACTCGCGCCCGGCCGACGATGCCGCCGCGGTGCGCCGCCGGCGGGAGTGCCTGGGCTGCGGCCGCCGCTTCACCACCTACGAACGGGTGGAGGAGCTGCCGCTGGTGGTGGCGAAGCGCTCGGGAGCACTGGTGCCGTTCGAGCCGCAGAAGCTGCGGGCCGGCATCGAGCACGCGGTGGCGGGCTCGGCGATCGACGACGCCGCCATCGATGCGCTCGCCCATGAGGTGGAGGAGAAGGCCCGGGCCGCGGGTCCCGAGGTGCGCAGCGAGATCATCGGTCTCGCCGTGCTCGAGGGGTTGCGCCAGCTCGATCTGGTCTCCTACATGCGCTTCGCGTCGGTCTACAAGGGCTTCGACAACGTCGAGGACTTCGAGCGTGAGCTCTCTGACCTGCAGAAATCGACGGCACCCAAACTGCCGTTGCGGTGACGTTGAACTGGTCGCGCGAGGTTTCTGGCGCGAAAGCCTTGCAATGACAGCCCTGTAGTTCTACCTTTGTCATCCCACCACCTGGTGGGGTGCGGGGGCCGCTCACCACAAGATGTTGTGGTAGACGCGCCTTGCGGCAGGGTACAATGAAGGTTCAGGTTGGGCTCTGGAGAGGGCTCGGAGAGGGAGCGGACGCATGGCACTGGCGCCGGAGCAGGTCGGGATCGGGATCCGTCGGCACTTCACGGAACCTGGCGTTCACCCCTACGACACGATCGAGTGGGAACGTCGCGACGCGCACATCCCGAACTGGAAGGACGGCACCGACGCCTTCCGCCAGGACGACGTGGAGTTCCCCGTCTCCTGGTCGCAGAACTCCACCAACATCGTCGCCCAGAAGTACTTCCGGGGCACCCTCGGCACCGACGAGCGCGAGACGTCACTGCGCCAGGTGATCGACCGGGTCGCCGACACGATCACGTCGTGGGGCGTGAAGGACGGCTACTTCACCAACGAGTCCGAGGGCGCCGCCTTCCGCAACGAGCTCAAGCACATCCTCGTGAACCAGCGGGCGGCGTTCAACTCGCCGGTGTGGTTCAACATCGGTGTGAAGGGCGTGCCGCAGCAGGGGAGCGCGTGCTTCATCCTCGCCGTCGAGGACACGATGGACGGCATCCTCAACTGGTACCGCGAAGAGGGCACGATCTTCAAGGGCGGTTCCGGTTCGGGCATCAACCTCTCCAACATCCGCTCGTCGCAGGAGCACCTGAAGGGCGGCGGCACCGCCAGCGGCCCGGTGAGCTTCATGCGCGGCGCCGACGCGTCGGCCGGCACCATCAAGAGCGGGGGCAAGACCCGCCGCGCCGCCAAGATGGTCATCCTCAACGCCGATCACCCCGACGTCGAGGAGTTCATCTGGTGCAAGTCGCGTGAGGAGCACAAGGCGCGTGCGCTGCGCGACGCCGGCTTCGACATGGACCTCGACGGGATCGACTCGCACTCGATCCAGTACCAGAACGCCAACAACTCGGTGCGCGTCACCGACGAGTTCATGCAGGCGGTCGTCGACGACGACGAGTGGCACCTGGTGGGTGTCACCACCGGTGAAGTCTACAAGACCATGCCGGCACGCGAGCTGTTCCGTCAGATCTCGCAGGCGGCGTGGGAGTGCGCCGACCCGGGCATGCAGTTCGACACCACGATCAACAAGTGGCACACCGCGCCCAACACCGGGCGCATCAACGGCTCGAACCCGTGCTCGGAGTACATGCACATCGACAACTCGGCGTGCAACCTCGCCAGCATCAACCTGCTGAAGTTCCTCAGCGACGAAGGCACCTTCGACGTCGAGGGCTACAAGCACACGGTCGAGGTGATGTTCACCGCGCAGGAGATCATCGTCGGCAACGCCGACTACCCGACCGAGAAGATCGCCGACAACAGTCGCAAGTTCCGCCAGCTCGGCCTGGGCTACGCCAACCTCGGCGCCCTGCTCATGGCCCAGGGCATGCCCTACGACTCCGACGGTGGTCGGGCGTGGGCAGCGGCGCTCACTGCGCTGATGACCGGTCACGCCTACGCCACCAGCGCGCGCACCGCGGGCCGCATGGGTCCGTTCGCCGGCTACGCCGAGAACTCCGACGCCATGAACAACGTGCTGCGCATGCACCGCGCCGAAGCGGCGAAGATCGACGAAGACCTCGTACCGCACGAGCTGCTCGGCGCGGCGCAGCAGTCGTGGGACGAAGCGGTCGAGCTCGGTGAGACGTTCGGCGTGCGCAACTCGCAGGCCAGCGTGCTCGCACCGACCGGCACCATCGGTCTGATGATGGACTGCGACACCACCGGCATCGAGCCCGACCTCGCGCTCACGAAGGCGAAGAAGCTCGTCGGTGGCGGCACGATGATGATCGTCAACCAGACGATCCCGCGTGCGCTCGCCAACCTCGGCTACTCGCCCGAGCAGACCGACGACATCGTCTCGCACATCAATGAGCAGAAGACCATCTTCGGGGCGCCGCACTTCAAGGCCGAGCACCTGCCGGTGTTCGCGTGCTCGATGGGCGACAACACGATCCACTACATGGGTCACGTGAAGATGATGGGTGCGGTGCAGCCGTTCCTCTCCGGCGCCATCTCCAAGACGGTGAACATGCCGGAGGAGGCGACGATCGAAGACGTCGAGGAGCTGCACCTCGAGGCGTGGAAGCTCGGCATCAAGGCCGT
>DASXXX010000014.1:0-2038 GCA_036502765.1 Acidimicrobiia bacterium
CAGAAGACCGGCACCACGGTGGCGATGGACTTCGGTCGCCTCACCCTCGGCCCCGACATGGTGCTCTACATGTTCGGCACCCCCGGCCAGGACCGCTTCCTGTTCCTGTGGGACGAGCTCGTGCGCGGCGCGGTCGGCGGCATCGTGCTGGTCGACACCCGTCGCATCGAGGACTGCTTCCCGGCGGTCGACTACTTCGAGCACCTCGGCATCCCGTTCGTCGTGGCCGTGAACCTCTTCAACGGCGTCTACCGACACCACCCGCGCGAAGTGCGCGAGGCGCTCTCGGTGCCGGCGAACGTCCCCGTCGTGCTGTGCGACGCCCGCAACCGGCTCCATGTGAAGGAGACCCTGGTGCTGCTGGTGGAGGGTGCCCTCCGCCGAGCCCAGATGGCCAACGCGGTCTGACGACCCGCGGCGATCACGAGCGGTCGAACCGCGTGACCACCTCGACGTGGTGCGTGTGCGGGAACAGGTCGACGACGATCGACTCCACCGGTCGGTAGCCGCGTGACTTGAGAAGACCGACGTCGCGGCCCGCGGCCGCGGGATCGCAGCTGACGAGCACGATGCGCTCGGCGCGCGTCGACGCGACCACGCCGGCCGCGTCGGTACCGAGCCCGGCGCGCGACGGATCGGCGATGACGAGATCGGCGCGCGGCGCGCGCAGGCGTTCGACCGTTGTCTCGACGATGCGCACGTCGAGGTCGGCGAGGTTCACGCGCGCGTCGGCGACCGAGGAGCTGTCGTTCTCGACGGTGACCGCGCGCCAGCCGGCATTCGGAGTGCCGCGCCCGTCGAGCAACGCGCCGGCGAAGAGCCCGACGCCGCTGTAGGCGTCCACGAGCACGCCCGTCTCGCGGTCGAGCACATCGGCGGCCACCGTGCGCACCACGTCGACCAGCGCGGCGGCGCCGTCGGTTCGGGTCTGGAAGAACGAGTCGGCCGAGATGCGCCACCGTCGACCGGCGACGTCGTCGTGGATCCACGCACCGGTCTCCGCGCCCAACTCGTCGGTGCCGACCACGCGCACTTCGTCGGGGAGCGACACGCCCGCGCGTGTCGGCGCCACGAGCGCGAGGCGTTCGCCGGTCGCGGCCCCCACCCGCAACGTCACGTAGCTGGCGTCGGGGAACCGGCCTTCGACGATCAGCTCGTCGAGCAACGGGTGCGCAACCAGGCAGTGATCGAGCTCGACGACCTCGTTGCTCGCGGCGCGCCGCAGTCCGACGCGTCCGCCCGTCACTGCCAGCCGCAGCGTCGTGCGGAACCCCCACGGGTCGAGCGCGGGTCCCGCGCGCACCACGGGCTCGTGCCATCGTCCGAGGCGCCGGAGCGAGTCGGCCACCAGCTCGACCTTGGCCGCCACCTGCGCGTCGTGCCCGAGTGGGGCGAGGTCGCACCCGCCGCAGCCGTCGGCGACGTGGGGGCACCGGGGGACGATGCGATCGGGCGACGGTTCGACGATGCGCACGACCGTGCCCCGATCCGCCCCGTGGCGCCGACCGATCGTGACCTCGACCAGCTCACCCGGGAGGGCGTCGTCCACCAGCACGATCTGACCGTCGTCCCGCCGGGAGAGTGCCGCACCCCCTGCGACCAGGCGTTCCGCCCGCACGACCTCTGTCACCGCTCCGAGGCTACGGGAGCGTTGGACGGCGAACCGGCGCCGGTAGCCTGTCGCGCGGTGAGTGCACAGTCCTTCTGGGTCGAGACGCTGGGGTGTCCGAAGAACGCGGTCGACTCCGACAAGGTCGTCGCCAGCCTCCTCGCGGACGGTCTCGTGCCCGCCGCCGACGCGGCCCGGGCCGATCTCGTCGTGGTGAACACCTGCGCCTTCATCGAGGCCGCCCGCCAGGAGTCGATCGACACCGTCCTCGCCCTCGGTGACAGCCGCAAGAACGGCTCCCGCCTCGTGGTCACCGGCTGCATGGCCGAGCGCTACGGCGACGAGCTGGCCGAGGCGCTTCCCGAGGTCGACGCCGTGGTCGGGTTCGAAGGCGAAGGGTCGCTCGCAGCATCGGTGGGGATGTCCGTC
>DASXXX010000015.1:0-1654 GCA_036502765.1 Acidimicrobiia bacterium
CGGCTGCAACAGACGCTGCGACCGTCCGACAGCGTCGCTCGTCTCGGTGGTGACGAGTTCGCCGCGGTGCTCGCCGATCTGCACGACGTGGGCGAGGCGCAGCAGGTGGCCGAACGTCTCCTCGCGGTGATCGCCGAACCGGTCGACTTCGGCGACAGCCCGCTCGTGTCCACCGTCAGCATCGGCATCGCGGGCAACGACGACGGCGAGGCCACCGCGGGCGAGTTGCTGCGGCGGGCCGACTTCGCCATGTACACGGCCAAGGACCGCGGCCGCGCGCGCGTGGAGTGTTACGAGCACCCAGACCGTTAGCCTGCGCGCATGTCGTTCGATCTGCCGGGCTCTGATTCGCCGGCCTTCGTCCCGCCGCCGTACCCGCACGACCGCCTCGGGCCCATCCGTGCCACCGCCGCCGCGGTGCCCGGCGGCATCCTCGACGCTTCGGTCGGCACGCCCGTCGACCCCATGCCCGCGGTGGCGCTGGACGCGCTCGCGGCGGCCGCGCCCGCGGGCACCGGCTACCCGGCGACCATCGGCAGCCCCACGTTCCGGGAGGCCGCGGTCGGTTGGATCGACCGCCGCTTCGGCGTCGAGCTCACCGTCGACGACGTCATCGCGTGCATCGGCACCAAGGAAGTGGTGGCGTCGCTCCCGCGCATGCTGTCGCTGCGCGATCCGTCGCGCGACACCGTGCTGTACCCGGCGGTGGCGTACCCCACCTACGAGATGGGTGCACTGCTCGCCGGACTGCGGGCGGTGCCGGTGCCGGTCGACGACGAGTGGCACCTCGACCTCGACCGCGTCGATCCCGCCGACGCCGATCGCGCGCTCCTGCTCTGGCTCAACGACCCGAGCAACCCCACCGGCGCGGTCGCGACCCCCGAGGGGATGACCGACGCGGTCGAGTGGGCCCGTGCCCGGGGGATCCTCGTTGCCAGCGACGAGTGCTACGCCGAGTTCACGTACGACGCCGACGGCGCGCCCACCGCGCCGGTCACGGCACTCGACGCCTCACCGGATGGCGGGTCCGACGGTGTGGTCGTGGTCCACTCGTTGTCGAAGCGGTCGAACATGGCCGGGTTGCGCGCCGGGTTCGTCGCCGGCGACCGCGGGCTCATCACCTACCTGGGCGAGATGCGCAAGCACGGCGGGTTGATGATGCCGTCGCCGATCCAGGCTGCGGCCGCCGCCGCGCTGGGCGACGACGCACACGTCCGCGAACAGCAGGTTCGCTACGCGCGTCGACGCGCGCTCGCGCTGCCCGCGCTGGAGTCGCGCGGACTCGTGCACGACGGCGGGTCGTCGACCTTCTATCTGTGGCTGCGCGACGCCGACCGTACGCGCGACGGTTGGGCCATCGCCGAAGAGCTCGCCACGACCGGGCTGGTGGTCGCGCCGGGCGACTTCTACGGGAGCACCAGCACCGACCACGTGCGGGTGGCGCTCACCCTCACCGACGGGCAGATCGAGCTGCTCTGCGAACGGGCCACCAAGTAGCCGCCGCCCTCTTCCCAGGTTGCGTCACTCGAGCGCGCAATACGCGCTCAGGTGACGCAACCTCGTTCCGGAAGGGATGCGCACGCCGCTCGCGCCCACCAATAGCCTGATCGGCATGGCTGAGACCCCCGAATCGCTCGAGAAGACCATCACTGCA
>DASXXX010000016.1:0-3070 GCA_036502765.1 Acidimicrobiia bacterium
GACGTCGCGCTTGTCGCCGGACAGGGCGAGCAGTTCGGCGTCACGCTCCTGGCGCTGCCGCTCGGCGAGGCGAGCGGCGAGGATCTGCATCGCGCGCGCCTTGTTCTGCGTCTGCGACCGCTCGTTCTGGCACGACACGACGACCCCGGTCGGGAGGTGCGTGATGCGAACCGCGGAATCGGTCACGTTGACGTGCTGTCCACCGGCGCCCGACGAGCGGTAGGTGTCGATCCGCAGGTCTTTTTCGTCGATCTCCGGTGCTTCCGTCACGTCGAGCGCGGGCACGGCGTCGAGCGACGCGAACGCGGTCTGACGGCGCGCGTTGGCGTCGAACGGTGAGATGCGGATCAAGCGGTGCACGCCGCGTTCACTCGCGACCAGACCGAACGCGTAGCGACCCTTGATGGTGAACGTCGCCGAACTGAGCCCCGCTTCCGTACCCGGAGACACCTCGTCGATCTCGGTGACGAACCCGCGGCGTTCAGCCCAGCGGAGGTACATGCGCAGGAGCATGTCGGTCCAGTCCTGCGCGTCGGTACCGCCGGCGCCGGAGTTCACGGTGACGATCGCGTCGCGCTCGTCGTAGTCGCCTGTGAACAGCGCGCGCAGCTCCAAGGTGTCGAGCTCGCGCGCGAGTCCGCTGATGCCGGTGTCGATCTCGCTCTCGACCGATTCGTCGCTCTCTTCGCGCGCCAACTCGGCGAGCGTCTCGAGGTCGGACACGCTGCCGTCGAGCTGGTCGACGAGGGTGACGTCCTCGCTCAGCCGGGAGAGCTCGCTGTTGACCTGCTTCGCGCGGTCCTGGTCGTCCCAGAGGTCGGGCTTGCTGACCTCGATCTCGAGCTCGGCGATGCGCGCGCGGGCGTCGTCGATGTTCAGGTAGCCGCGCGCGCCCTCGACGCGGCGGCGCAGTTCGGCGAGGTCGTCGGAGAAGTCACGCATGGGGAGGAGGGTCGGCGCGCGTCAGCGGCCGTGGCAGAGCTTGTACTTCTTCCCGCTGCCGCAGAAGCACGGCTCGTTGCGCCCCGGCGTCTTGTCGACCTTCACCGGCATCATGTTCTCGGGCTCGGGCGGCAGCGCCTCGGGTCCGCCAGCGCCGCCACCGAAGTCGCCCATCAGCTCCTCGGCCGGCATCGAGGCCGCGGTCGCGCGCATCGCGCCCGACCCCTGCACCGGGTCTTCGGCGGCGCTGTACTTCATCTTCTCGGTGGCGGGCCCCCGGGGCGCCTCCTCGACCGCCGCGACCTGCAGGTGCGACACGTAGGCGACGAATTGGTCCTGGATCTGGCCCATCATCGCTTCGAACATGTCGAAGCCCTCACGCTGCCACTCGGCGAGCGGGTCCTTCTGGCCCATCGCGCGGAGGTTGATGCCCTCGCGCAGGTAGTCCATCTCGTAGAGGTGCTCGCGCCAGTGCTGGTCGATCATCGACAGCATCACGCGTCGCTCGATCTCGCGCAGGTTGTCGGCGCCGATCGTCTCCTCTTTGTTCTCGTACAACTCGACCGCGTCGTCGGAGAACAGCGTCACGAGCATGTCGCGGTGCGAGCACGCGTCGAGCTGCTCGCGCGTGATGCGCGTGGGATAGATCGCGGTCATCTGCAGGTGCAGCTCGTCGAGGTCCCAGTCTTCGGGGAACTCGTCGAGGCAGTTCGCGATCACGGTGCGATTGATGGCTTCGTTGAACGCGTCGTAGGCGTCGTCGCGGAGGTCGCCGCCGTCGAGGATCTGCTGGCGGCGGCGGTAGATCACCTTCCGCTGCTCGTTCATCACCTCGTCGTACTTGAGGACGTCCTTGCGGATCTCGAAGTTGCGGTCTTCGACCGTGCGCTGCGCGCGCTCGATGGCCTTGGTGACCATCTTCGCCTCGAGCGGCATGTCGTCGGGGAAGGCCTTGCCCATGACCCAGTTCATGGCGCCGGTCGCGAAGAGGCGCATGAGCTCGTCTTCGAGCGACAGGTAGAAGCGGCTCTCACCGGGGTCGCCCTGACGGCCGGAACGCCCGCGCAACTGGTTGTCGATGCGACGGCTCTCGTGGCGCTCGGTGCCGAGCACGTAGAGGCCACCGAGCTCGCGCACCTCGGCGCCGTGCGCGGCACACTCGACCTTGAACTGCTCCACCAACTCGGCGTACTTCTCGGGCGACTCCTCGACCGTGGTGCCGCTGGCCAGGAGCTCCTGCTGGGCGAGGCCTTCGGGGTTGCCGCCGAGGAGGATGTCGACGCCCCGGCCGGCCATGTTGGTGGCCACCGTGACCGCACCCAGGCGACCGGCCTGGGTGACGATGTGCGCCTCCCGTTCGTGCTGCTTGGCGTTCAGCACCTCGTGGGTGATGCCCCGCTTCTCGAGCAGCCGCGACAGCTGCTCCGACTTCTCGACCGAGATCGTGCCCACGAGCACCGGCTGGCCCTCGGCGTGACGCTCGGAGATGTCGTTGGCGGCCGCCTCGAACTTCGCGGCTTCCGACTTGTAGATGAGGTCGGGCTCGTCGAGACGGACCATCGACCGGTTGGTCGGGATCGACACGACCTCGAGCCCGTAGGTGTGGGCGAACTCGCCCGCCTCGGTGGAGGCGGTGCCGGTCATGCCGCCGAGCTTGTCGTACATGCGGAAGTAGTTCTGGAGGGTGATCGTCGCGAGGGTCTGGTTCTCCTCTTTGATCTTCACCCGCTCCTTCGCCTCGACCGCCTGGTGGAGGCCTTCGCTCCAACGCCGGCCCTCGAGGATGCGGCCGGTGAACTCGTCGACGATCTTCACCTCGCCGCTCTGCACGACGTAGTCGACGTCGCGCCGGAACAGCTCCTTCGCCCGCAGCGCGGCCTGCAGCTGGTGCACGAAGTTCTGGTTGACGTTCTCGTAGAGGTTGTCGACGCCGAGCGCCTTCTCGACCGCGGTCACACCGATCTCGGTCGGCACGACCGTGCGCTTGGCTTCGTCGACCTCGTAGTCGTGATCGCGCTTGAGCGGCTTCACGATCGCGGCGAACTGCACGTAGAGCTCCTGCGCGTCGTCGGCGCGCCCGGAGATGATGAGCGGGGTGCGGGCCTCGTCGATGAGGATCGAGTCGACC
>DASXXX010000017.1:0-9127 GCA_036502765.1 Acidimicrobiia bacterium
GGTGAACGCGGCGACCCACGCGTCGGTGTCGTCGGGAGGCACGAAGCGCGCGGCGTCGCCCGCGACCTCACGGAGCGCGGGGATGTCGGAGCAGAGCACCGGCGTCTCCTGCGCCATCGCCTCGAGTGCGGGGATGCCGAAACCCTCGTGACGGCTGGGCAACGCGTAGAGGTCGGCGCCCGCGAACAGGGGGAACAGCTGCTCGCGGTGCACCGGGCCGAGGAGCCGCACCCGGTCTCCCAACTCCTGGGCGAGGGCGGCGTCGGTGTCGTCGGGCTTCCAGCCGGGTGGCCCCGCCAGCACGAGCCGGTGCGGTACCACGTCGGGATCGAGCCGGCTGAAGGCGTCGAGCAGCACGCGCACGTTCTTGCGGGGTTGGAAGGTGCCGGCCCAGAACACGTAGGGCAGGTCGTCGATCGCGTAGATGAGGCGCGCCTTGCGCACGGCTTCGTCGGTCGCGTGCACGCGGTCGACGCCGTTGGGAACGACCCGAATCCGGTCGCGCGGGATGGCGGTGTGGGTGGTCACCTCGTCGGCGCAGAACTCCGACACCGCGATCACGAGGCGTGCGCGCTTCGCCGCCGCCGCGAATCCCTGGCGGTGGAACTTCACTCCCCGCTTCGTGAACGCGTCGGGCATCACCAGCGGCGCGGCGTCGTGGACGGTGACGACGAGGGGCAGCCCGCCCGTCGGGGGCACCGCGGGCGAGGGCGCGTGCACCAGGTCGACGGGCGCGACGCGGCGGGCAGGCCCCGCCAGGCCGAGCCGGTGCCAGGTGTCGTAGAGCACCGCCGCCGGGAGCGGCAGGATCACGGGATCGAACCCGTCGAGGTCTTGGGCGTGCAGCGCGCGTGTCACATCGGCGCGCGGGTGACGCGCCGTGAACGGCGTCACGTCGATGCCCTGGGCCGGGAGTAGCCTCAACAACTCCGCCGTGTAGCGACCGATGCCACCTGGCGCTTCGTGGAGCAGTTGTTCGACGTTGACGGCAACCCGCACGATCACGATCCTCTCGGTGCAACCGGTCGCCGAGCGCGGTGGGTCGGACCAGGCGCTCCTCCGGCTCGTGCGGAGCCTTCCACGGGGCGAGTTCGACTTCCACATCGCACTGCCCGGTCCCTCACCACTGGCGCAGGAGTTCGAGGCCGCCGGCGCGACCCTGCACGTCGTGCCGATGGCGCGGCTGTCCACCAGTCATGGTGCCGGTGCGTGGGGTGGGTACGCGGTCGGCTGGCCGGTGGCGGTGGCGCGGCTGACCGCGCTGGCGCGCCGCCTCCACGTCGACGTCGTGCACTCCAATTCGTTGCACACATGGTACGGGTGGGCCGCGGCACGCGTGCTCGGCCTCCCGCACGTCGTGCACGCGCGCGAGATCGTCGTGCAATCGGGTGCGGCGCTGCGCGTCGAGCGCGCGCTCTGCCGGCACTTCGCGACGCGCGTCATCGCGGTCTCGTACGCGGTTGCCGCGCAGCTCGACCCTGCGAACGTCGTCGTGCTCGACGAGTACCTCGACTCCGAGGAGTTCTCACCGGAGCACGCGGGCGAGTTCCGGGCCCGCGTCGGCATCGCCGCCGACGTGCCGCTGCTCGGCGCGGTCGCGCGCGTCGATCCGCTCAAAGGACTCGACGTACTGCTCGACGCGGCTGCGATCGCGCGCGAGGCGCGTCCCGACGTGCAGCTGGTGATCGTCGGGAGTCCGGTGCTCGGTCAGGACGCGTACGCGGCCGCGTTGCGTGCGCGCGTCACCGACACGCCGGGGGTGCAGCTGCTCGAGTCGCGCACCGACGTCCCGGACGTCATGGCCGATCTCGACGTGCTCGCGTTCCCGTCGGTGGAGCCGGAGTCGTACGGCCTCGTGCTGGTGGAGGCGCTGGCCAGCGGCACGCCCGTCGTCGCCAGCGACCACGGCGGCCCCCCTGAGATCGTGGCCCGGGCGACACCGGGAACCGCGCGGGTGGTCCCGGTCGGCGACGCCGAGGCGCTGGCCGGCGCGCTCCTCGATCTCCTGCCCGAACAGACGTCTCCCGAGCGACGACGCGCCCGACTCCCCGCGTTCACGCCGCCGGCACCGCGCTTCGCCGAGGTCTTCCGGCAGACCAGTCGACGCTGACTCGCTCAGCCGGCGCCCTTGGCGCGGGCGTACACCTGGCGGGCCTTCTCGTAGACGGGCGAGTCGGCGGAGAGCCGCGTCCGCACGGTGTCCTTGGCTCGCTGCTCGAGCGAGCTGCGCAACCAGGCGGTGATCCCGAGCCGGCGCCGGTACTCGGCGAAGTAGGCACGCAGCTCGGCGTCGGTGCGGGCGCGCCCGTTGTCGGCGTACTTGGTCACCCACGGCGTGAACCCCGGGTACAGGCGCGAGCTCGGCCACGGGCCGTGCAGCGCCGCGGTCATGTAGTTGCCGATGAGCAGGTCGTCGAAGATCTCCCACTCGACCGCGCGCACGAGCGACGCGCGCGGCACCGCGAAGGTGACCGAGCGTCCGGTGTCGCGACCACCGAGGTCGATCGCGTGCTCCTCGCCGCCGACGCGGAACACGATGCGATCGAGGTGGCGGGCCAACCGTTGGATGCCGGTGAAGTAGCGCCGCAGCGCGTCGACGTCGTCAGGCTCGAGCCGTTCCGACCAGTCGTCGCCGAACTTCTCGGGCGCGAAGGCGAGGGCGGGCGCGGCGGGCGGGTCGATCGCCTCCCACGAACCGGACGCCACGTCGTAGCGCACGAACGCGGGGAGCAACGCGACGCGGTCGGAGTGGAAGCCACGCTCGTACTCCGCGACCGGGGTCGTCCATTGGTTCGCCCACTCGCTGTCGGTGCGTTGATAGCGGTGGAACGAGCTGAACGGCACGAAGTGCGTCGCGCCGAACGTCTCGGTCATGCGCGCGACGTCGGCGCCCACTTCGAAGCCACTCTCCTTGCGGAGTTGGGCCACACTCGGCACCGGCGAGCCGTCGTCGTCGACGAAGTTGATCATGTCGGCGTCGCCGTATCCGCTGAGCCGCAGGAGGAACGACCGCGGGAACGCCCGGATGACCCGCTTCACGAGTGGTCCCCACCCACGGTCCTGCGCGTCGTTGAGGTTCACCACCAACTCGCCGCCGACATCGACCAGCAGCACCGCGTCCTGGCCCTCGTCGGTGATGCAGAGCACCCGGACCCGGTCGGAGATTCGCACCCAGGTGGCGTCGGGGAGCACCTCCACCCGGTAGCCGTCGCGGGTCAGGTCGGACGCGATGCGACCGCCCACGTGGTCGGGGAGCAGGATCCGCGTGTCGCGGAAGAGGGGCAGCGACGCGGGGTTGAGGTGGTCGGGATGGCCGTGGGAGAACCACACCGCGCCCGCGGCCCGGACCGCCGCCGCCTGGGTCGGGGGCACGGGGTGCGAGAGGCCCCAACTGCCGAAGTAGGCCGAGCCCTCGATCCACGGATCGGTGGCGAGGACCGGCTCGCGGTCGTGGACCACGAGGGTGGCGTTGCCGATCGTCTCGAAACCCAGGTCGGGCGGCCGGTCCACGGCAGCACAGTAGGGTTTGTCCCCGACGGTCATCCGGGCACCCTCACACCTCCGAATGTGTTGCAACGCCGAATGTGATGCAACGCGGATGTGATCTGACGCCCGCTCGCCCGGCTCCCCGAGGAGGCGAACCGTGAACTCCTGGTACCTCTGGTCCGCCCCCGTCCGCAACCTCACGTGGGTCGCCGCTCACTTCGGACATCGCTGACGATGCCCACGCCGATCCGCGCCCTCACCGTCGCCGACGTCCACCGCTTCGTGGACGAGCAGGTGTTCCCGACCACAGCGACGGATGGGTCGAATGGGTCGGATGGGTCGGATGGGTCGGATGGCCCAGCGGGTCGCCAGGTCGGCATCGAGCTCGAATGGATCACCGTCACGCGTGACGGTACGCGTGACGGACGCGGCGCGAACCCCGAGGAGCTGCGCGCGCTGCTGCCCGACCTCCCGGGCCACAGCCGGTTGACGTTCGAACCCGGCGGGCAACTGGAGTTGAGCGGTCCTCCTGCTGCCGGCCTCGGCGCCGCGCTCGCCGCGATGCGGGCCGACACCGCCACGGTGCGCGACGCCCTCGCCGACGCGGGGATCGATCTCGTGGGTGCGGGGATCGACACCCGCGGCGACCGGACCCGCCTCCTCCAGGCGCCGCGCTACTCGGCGATGGAGGAGTACTTCGACACCGCGTGGCCCGCCGGCCGCACGATGATGCGCAACACCGCGTCCATCCAGGTCAACCTCGACATCGGCGCTCCCGACGAGGTCGAGGCCCGCTGGTCTCGCGCGCACGACCTCGGGCCGGTGCTCACCGCGTGCTTCGCGAACTCACCGTTCGACGCCGGCGGTCGGCCGTCGGGATTCCGGTCGACGCGTGCCGCCGTGTGGCAGGCCATCGATCCCGCGCGCACTTCGTCGGCCCGGCGCCACGATCCAGAGTCTGCGGCGCGCGGCGACTGGGCCCGGTACGTCCTCGATGCTCCGGTGATGATGATCTGCGTCGACGACGCGCACAGTGTCGCCGTGCGGTCACCGCAGTCGTTCGAGCAATGGATCGTCGACGGTCACCCGCTCGGCTGGCCGACACTCGACGACCTCGCCTACCACGTCACCACGCTCTTCCCACCGGTGCGTCCGCGCGGCTGGCTCGAATTGCGCATGATCGACGCACTCCCCGAGGAGTGGTGGCCCGTCGCGGTCGCGATCACGGTGGCCCTGCTCGACGATCCGCTCGCGGCCGAGTGGGCGACCAGTGCCGTCGCGCCGGCGCGCGACCGCTGGAGCACGGCCGCACGCGAGGCGCTCCACGACCCCGCGCTCGGCGAGGCGGCCCGGTGGTGCTTCGACGCCGCCCTGCTCGCGCTCGAGCGGGTGGGCGCCGACCCGGTCACGATCGACGCGGCCGAGGAGTATGCCGAGCGCTTCGTCCGCCGCTACCGCTGCCCCGCCGACGACCTGCTCGACGACTGGGCCGGTCATCCCGCGAACGTTTGACGTGTCGTCTGCTGTGCGGTCCGAGGTGGTCACCAAGCGCGAGATCGTCGCCGCGCTCGACGAGGCGCGCCGGCGCACGCTCGGCCTGCTCGCGCCGATACCCGATGCCGCGCAACGCGGCCAGGTGTCGGAGCTGATGTCGCCGTTGTGCTGGGACCTCGCACACATCGGTCACTACGAGGAGCTGTGGCTCGTGCGCGAGCTGGCGGGTGCAGCACCCACCGACACCGGGTACGACGACGTGTACGACGCGTTCAAGCACCCGCGTCGCGACCGGCCCACGCTCGACATCCTCGACGCCTCCGGCGCGCGCGCGTTCGACGCCGCGGTACGCGCCCGCGCGCTCGCCGTGCTCGACACCCTCGAGCTCACCGCCTTCGATCTCGACGGCGGCGACCCGCTGCTCGCGGGCGGCTTCGTGTACGGGATGGTCGTCCAGCACGAGCACCAGCACGACGAGACGTTGCTGGCGACGCTCCAGCTCATGGAGGACTTCGCGCACCCCGCCGCCGATGGCCCGAACGGCGACGGCGCGTGCACTCCGGACCCGATCATCCAACTGACCGGCGACGTCCTGATCGCCGACGTCCTGATCCCCGCTGGGCAGTACACCCTCGGCACCGACACCGACCCGTGGGCCTACGACAACGAACGCCCCGCCCACGTCGTCGAGCTCGACGCATACCGGATCGACACCACCGCGGTCACCAACGCCGACTACGGCCGCTTCGTCGACGCCGGTGGCTACGACGATCCCGCGCACTGGACCGAAGCCGGCTGGGCGTGGCGCACCGGGGCCGGACTGGCGGCACCGCAGCACTGGTCGCGTGATCCCGACGGCGCGTGGGTGCGTCGGCGCTTCGGCCGCAGCGAGCCGGTACCCCCGACTGAACCGGTGCAGCACGTGTGCTGGTACGAAGCCGACGCGTACGCGCGCTGGTCGGGAGCGCGGCTCCCCACCGAAGGCGAGTGGGAGGTCGCCGCCCAGGGCACACCGCTCGCGGGCGCCGACCTCTGGCGCGACCAACCGCGCCGGTTCGCGCCCTCCCCGGTCGACGCGCCCGACGCCGTCGTCAGCACGCACGGGGTGCGCGGGATGCTCGGCGGCGTGTGGGAGTGGACCGCCTCCGACTTCCTCGCCCACCCCGGGTTCCGCTCCTTCCCGTACCGCGAGTACTCCGAGGTGTTCTTCGGCCCCGAGTACAAGGTGCTGCGGGGTGGTTCGTGGGCGACGCACCCGGCGGCCGTGCGCACCACATTCCGCAACTGGGACTTCCCCATCCGTCGTCAGATCTTCTCCGGCTTCCGCTGCGCCCGGGAGGCGTGAACGTCTGATGTGCCGTCACCTCGCGTACCTCGGACCTCCGGTCGGCCTCGACGAGCTCCTGTTCACCGCGCCGCATTCACTCGCACACCAGGCCGAACGGCCGCGCCACCAGGTGTCGGGAGACACCAATCCCGACGGCTGGGGTGTCGCCTGGTACGGCGCACCGCACACCGCGCCCGCGTGGTACCGCACGGTCACGCCGATCTGGGACGACCGTGGGTTCGCGACGCGAGCGGCGACGCTGCGCAGCGGAGCGTTCCTCGCCGCCGCCCGCTTGGCGTCACCCGGCGCGACACTCGTCGACACCGGCAACGCGCCGTTCGTCGAGGGCCTCTGGTCGTTCTCGCTCAACGGCATCGTGCACGGCTTCCCCGACGGTGTCGGCGACGAGCTCCGGGCGCGCGTCGCTCCCGAACGACAGGCCAGCATCGTCGGCGACGCGGACACCGAGGTGTTGTTCGCGCTGGTGCTCCAACACCTCGCCGAGGGGATGCCCCCGGCCGACGCCCTCGCGCGCGTCGTGCACGACGTCCTCGCCGTCACCACCGGTCGACTCAACCTGCTCCTGACCGACGGTGCGCTCGTGCACGCCACATGCGTCGGCAACTCCCTGTTCCGGCGGGGCCCGGTGATCGCGTCCGAACCGACCGACGGCGACCCCGGCTGGGTCGAGATCCCCGATCGCACGGTCACCGTGCTCACCCCCGACGGCGCGGCCGACGCGCCACTCTGAACAACTCCCAAAGACCGCCTTCCGAAACGAGCCCCCCATGACCAGCGACGTCACCGTCGACGTGCACCTCGAGCCCGACGACACGGCACGCGCGCTCGCCGCCGACGTGCGCGCCGGCCTCGGTGCCACGCCGAAGACCCTCCCCCCGAAGTGGTTCTACGACGACCGCGGCAGTGAGCTGTTCGACGAGATCACCCGGCTGCCCGAGTACTACCCCACGCGCACCGAGCGCTCCATCCTCGTCGAGCACGCGCGGGATGTCGCCGAGCTCACCAAGGCCGACACCTTGGTCGAGCTCGGCTCGGGCACGTCGGAGAAGACGCGTCTGCTCCTCGACGCGCTCCGCGACGCGGGAACCCTGGAGCGCTTCGTGCCCTTCGACGTGAGCGAGCAGACCCTGCGCGACGCCGCGGCGAGGGTCGCGCACGAGTACGACGGCGTGCGGGTCCACGCAGTCGTCGGCGACTTCGAACACCACCTCGGTGAGCTCCCCGGCGGAGGCACGCGGCTCGTCGCGTTCCTCGGCAGCACAATCGGCAACCTCGCGCCGGCGCCGCGCGCGCAGTTCCTCGCCGATCTCGCCGCGACGCTCGCACCCGGAGACGCGTTGCTGCTCGGCACCGACCTCGTGAAGGACGTCGGCCGCCTCGTCGCCGCGTACGACGACGCGGCCGGCGTGACGGCCGCGTTCAACCGCAACGTCCTGTCGGTGCTCGACCGAGAGCTCGACGCCGACTTCGATCCCGACGCGTTCGACCACGTCGCCGTGTGGAACGCCGACGCCGAGTGGATCGAGATGCGACTGCGGTCGCAGCGGGCGCAGACCGTGCATCTCCGCGGCCTCGGACTCGACCTCGACTTCGCCGACGACGAGGAGCTCCGCACCGAGATCAGTGCCAAGTTCCGGCGTGAGCGCGTCGAGCAGGAGCTCGCCGCCGCAGGGTTCAGCCTCACCGAGTGGTGGACCGACCCCGCGGGAGACTTCGCGCTCTCGCTGTCGTTCGTGCGCTGACGCCCGCCCGTATCCTCGGCCGATGCCCTACCACCCGATGACCGACGACGAGATCCGGGCGTTCCTCACCTCGGAGCCCGCCCGACCCGGCATCCTGGCCACGGTGCGGGCCGACGGACGTCCGCACGTCGCCCCGATCTGGTTCGTGGTCGACGACGACGGCGCGATCGTCTTCAACACCGGCGAGACCACGGTGAAGGGCCGCAACCTCCGTCGCACCGGTTGGGCGGCGATGAGCGTCGACGACGACGTCGCGCCCTTCTCGTTCGTGACCCTCGAGGGCCCCGTGACCATCTCCGACGACCTCGCGGAGGTCCGCCGCTGGGCCGGCGTGATCGGTGGTCGCTACATGGGCGCCGACCGGGCCGACGAGTACGCCGAACGCAACGGGGTGCCCGGTGAGCTCGTGATCCGCCTCACACAGCAGAAGGTCGTCAGCGCCGCCGACCTCGCCGACTGACGCCACCTCTCCACCCTCGCTCGCTGCGACCCGATTCGGGTTTCCACTACGGCCGTAGTGCTAATAGAATGGTCGGCCATGGCGGCCGCCCCCCTTCTCGAGATCGACGATCTCCACGTCACCGTCGACGGCTCGGAGATCCTGCGCGGCCTGACCCTCACGGTCGCCGACGGCGAGGTCCACGCCCTCATGGGCCCCAACGGCTCGGGCAAGTCCACCCTCGCCAACACCCTGCTGGCCAACCCCGCCTACCAGGTCACGCGCGGGGCCATCCGCTTCCGTGGTGAGGACGTCACCGCGCTCCCCACCGACGAGCGGGCCGCTCGCGGCATCTTCCTCGGATTCCAGCACCCCGAGGAGATCTCAGGGGTCAGCGTCCTCAACTTCCTGCGCCAGGCGATGGCTGTCCGCAAGGGCATCCCCGACCTGTCCGTCCTCGAGGTGCGCCTCGCCCTCATGGAGTGGACCAAGCGCCTCGGCATGGACGACCGCTTCCAGGAGCGCTACCTCAACGAGGGGTTCTCCGGCGGCGAGAAGAAGCGCAACGAGATCCTGCAGATGGCGATGATGGAGCCCGACGTCGCGATCCTCGACGAG
>DASXXX010000018.1:0-20498 GCA_036502765.1 Acidimicrobiia bacterium
GTGGAAGTGGCGTCGTCGCACGTCGCGATGATCTCGCACCCGCGAGCGACCACCGGCCTGATCCTCGACGCCGCTCGATCAGGCACCCGCTGACGTCCAGGCGGGGTGGTGACCGCGGCTCGAGCTCGCACCACCCCGCAACCAAAGGATCCCGCTCTCGAAGCGTCTGCTTCGACCCGACACAAAGGAGAGCCTGGAAATGACACTCATCACCGAGCATGAACAAGGCCAGATTGAGCAGGCGAATGCTTCGGGCCTCACTCCCGTCGTGTTCGTCCACGGATTGTGGCTGTTGCCGACCAGCTGGGACCGCTGGCGGACACTCTTCGAAGAAGCCGGCTATTCGACGCTTGCCCCGGAATGGCCCGACGATCCCGACACCGTCGAAGAGGCGAATGCGCACCCGGAGACGTTCGCACACAAGACGGTGGGCCAGATCGCCGACCACTTCGAGAAGGTGATCAACCAGCTGGGAAAGCGACCCGCGATCATCGGCCACTCCTTCGGAGGATTGCTGGCGCAGATCCTCGCCGGACGTGGGCTCGGCAGCGCCACCGTTGCCATCGACCCTGGACCATTTCGTGGTGTCGTCCCGCTGCCCATCTCGGCGCTCAAGTCGGCCGCACCCGTGCTGCACAATCCGCGCAACCACGGTCGGGCCGTTCCGTTGACCTTCGAACAGTTCCAATTCGGATTCGCAAACGCGGTCACCGAGGCGGAAGCACGCGAGCTCTACTCCACCTACGCGGTGCCCGGATCTGGCGTGCCCCTCTTCCAAGCCGCCACCGCGAACCTGAACCCCTGGACCGAAGCGAAGGCGAACACCAAGAACGACGACCGCGGTCCGCTACTCATCATCTCCGGTGAGAAAGACAACACAGTTCCATGGGCCATTGCCAACGCTTCGTTCAAGAAGCAGAACCGCAACCAAGGTGTGACCGAGATTGTCGAGATGCCCAACCGCGGCCACTCCCTCGTGATCGATCACGGATGGCGAGAGGTCGCCGACGCCGCCCTGACGTTCGTGCAACGCTTTGTGCAACCGTGACCGCGGCCGATCAGCCCGAATGACTCCGAAGCTCGCCGGTCGGTGGATGCCGCCACCGACCGGCGAGCGAGGCCGGCGCGAGCTGGGTGCCGGTGGCCCAGGCCACGCTTCGCCAATGTCTCCCGACAGCTCGGCGGATGTGGCGATGAGCACCTGCGACGTCTCCTACTACTCGACGGGATTTCCCGGCCGAGCGGCTACGCCGATCAGCCGACCTTTTCCTTCGCGCGCTGCGGGCGTTGGTCCTCGGCGTTCTGCGGCCGCGCCTTCTGCCCCGGAAGCTTCTTGGGCTCGCCTTCCCTGGCCACTTCGATCCTGCGAGCATGCTGCTGCTCCGAGATCGGGACCTGGAGGCGAAGGACGCCGTTGTCGTACGAGGCCCGAACGTTGTCGGTGTCGACGTCCTCGCCGAGGTACAGCTGACGGCGGTAGCGCACGTGGCGTCGCTCGCAAATGATCACTTCGTCGGCGTGCTCGTGCTTGGATTCACCTTCGGCTTGCACCGTGAGCAGGTTCCGCTCGACGCTGATGTCGATAGTCGATGGGTCGACGCCGGGGAGATCCATCTCGACCACATACGTATCGCCCTCGCGGTACACGTCCATCGGCATCCCGCGCGTGGCGCCTTGCCCCGCACCGCTACCTCCGCGACCTGCTACCAGGTCGAACATTCTGTCCACTTCAGCAAACGGATCCCACCGCATCACGGCCATGCTTCCTCCTCAGGTCAAGGTTGTTCAGCGTCGCGCCCGGCGAGAGCTGTGACATCCCGTCTTCGCGCGGTCTTCGTCCTAGGCGGCCGCGCTCACAGTGATGTAGTTGTGCACCGCCGTGACGCCAGGAGCTGCCCAGGCCGCCTTCTCGGCTTCGTGGCGCTCCACCCAAGACCGGACGCTTCCGCGCAACGTGACTTCCGAGCCGTTGACTTGCACCGTCACGCGATTTGCGTCGATGCTCGCCTCTCGCTTGAACGTGTCCTCGATCTTGCCTTTGACATTCTGAGGCTCGACCCGAGGACGGATCGTGATCAGATTCGAGATTCCCCGGACGCCAGGCAGGTCACGTACGGCCTTCTCAGCTGCGCGCCGTTGGAAATCCCAGCGGACCTCACCTTCGAGCGTGAGCCACCCCTTCGCCACCTTCACGGTGACCTTGTCGGACGGGACGATCACGTTCCACTGGAGTGCGTCAGTAGCGGCCCTCGCGATGTCGGTGTCTGTTCGCTCGGAGGCCGCCTTGACCTCGAGGTCGTTCGCAATGCCGCGCACACCTTCCACCCGCTCCACGGCCCGTTCCGCGTGCCACTTCTCGCTATACGACGAGACGTCGCCGGTCAGCGTGACGATCCCATCGATGACCGACACCCCGATTCGGCGTTCGTCGACGATCGGCTCCCACTCGAGCTCACGTTCCACGTCGCGCCGAAGTTCCTTGTCTGTCTTCATCGACTCTCCTCTCGTGGGTCTCGCCGCCGCGCGCTCAAAGGCGCAGTCCGACTCAGGAACACGCTAAGACGACTGCAGTGTCGGCGCATCCCGCGTCCACGTAGTCGGAACGAGCAGCTACTTTTGGGCTCGCTTGGCGTTGCGGATCGGAATGGCAACCCACGCGCGGTGTGGGCTCCCCCCGGGAACGAAGACACGACAACCCGAACGACATCGACGCTCATGCCGAACGCGTCGCCTCCGGCGCCCTTGCGTATTTCGTTGCCCGGGGGCCATTCCCGGTGCCACGACCCGACGAGCGGGTAGCCCGAAAGAACACCGCGACCGCGTGATGCGAACGGGCTCGAACGAGAGCAGGTTCGTTGCGTGGCCGTGCTCGATCTGCCGTGGCCCTTCTTGATCGAATTCTCATCCCAGGAGGAGGTCGGACGATGGCAGTGAAGGTGAACGACCGAGCCTTCGAATACGCGAAGGAGCTCGTCGGCAGAGACCAGTTTGTGTACGACGGACGAGACGCTTGGAGCGGACATCAGCCTTCCGCGGCTGAGGAGAACCGCTTCATCGAACAACACGGCTTCGGTGAGTACGCGCTGTGGCACCTCGGCGCAGACGATGAAGCCCCAGATGACACGAAGGACCACTACAAGTTTCCCTACGGCGACTTCCGCAGAGTCCATCGTTGCGGCCTCCTTGCCGCCGAATCACGCGCCGGGCAGCGAAAGTACTTCGATATCGAACTCGCCGTCGCGCACTTGCACGGAATGCTGGAAGGGCTGCATGAAAAGTCGCGCACCGTTGGTGACGCGTGAGCAACGGACCGTCCTGCCCGCACAACTACCGGTTACGCGGTCGCGCCGTGTCACGCGACGCGGGCTCCCGCTTATAGGTGTGAACCCGCGATGCAGCGTTGCCCGTCACCTGCACTTGGCCTTGCCGCTGCTGTCTCCGTCCGCACCGAGTGCGTCGATGATGGCAGCACTCACGTCTGCGGGCGGCTCGGTGGCATCGACCGTCGTGAGGATGCCGCGGTCGCGGTACAGATCGACGACGGGGGCGGTGTTCGTCCGGAACTGGTGGAGACGTCGCCCGATCGCCTCTCGAGCTGCGTCGTCGGTGCGACCATCCGCCGCGCGACGAGTGAGCCGCTCGCGCGCGTCGTGGTCCGGCAGTTCGAGGTTGACAACTGCATCGATCGGCACCACGTCGGCGCGGGCCTGCGCCTCGGTGCGTGGGAACCCGTCGAGGATGTAGCCGCCGTCGCCGGACTCGTCGAGGGCATTCCGCACGACTTCCAGGACGATGTCGTCGGGCACGAGCTCACCGCGTTCCATCAGCTGGGCCAGTCGTCGTGACGTCGGCCCGGGCCCGGCCGCACGTCGACGCAGGATCTCGCCGAGCGAGACCAGGGGCACGTGGAGCAGGCGGGCGAGCGCGGCGCCCTGCGTCCCCTTCCCCGCGCCCGGCTTGCCGAGCAACGCAAGACGGACCGGCCGTGAAGCAGTCACGAAGGCACCGACGCCGAGCGCCACGCGAATGCGGGATGTCCGCTGGCCGCCCAGGGTGCGAGGGTGCGGGTCGAGGGGTCGACCTCGATCATGGGGCTCTGGAGGTCGGATGCCGGATCCCGGCGCACTGCCGGCTCGGTGTTCCGGCGTCGCACGACCTGCGTCATGGCGTGCCCCTCGCGTCGTGATGGTCGGTACCAGGAGCCTGGGGCCCGGCGGCGCGACACCGCATCCCGTGATCGCGTGGTCCCGGCCGGGTCGAGGCCGACCCACCTCGAGGCCGACCCACGTGATCGCGGGATGCGGGTCACGCCCCCGGGCGCGACGCTGCCGGCATGCGGTGTCCCACCGTCGAGGGAGTTCCTGTGACCGCACCTCAGCACCCCAGCGCCCTGCTGGGCATCTCGTGGCCGAGCCCGGGGCTCGTCCGCCGGCCCGAACTCGCGCGCGAAGCCGCCCAGGCGTTGTTGATCGACGCGCAACACGACGCGCAAGACGCGCCCGAGCAAACCGGGCCGCACCACCCGGTGGGCACTCTCTTCCTGCCGGTGGAGCGTGCCACCGACGAGTTCCAGCAGACGTTCGGACGGCGGCCCAGCATCTACGAGGTGGCGGCCGGGGTCGCGTCGCGTCCCGACCTGGTGGATCCCGTGGACCCCGCCGCGCTGCGCTGGCCGCGGTCGTCCACTCCCGGCCTGCCCGACAGCTGGTTCCTCAGCGAGTCGGTGGGCGAGCGTCCGCGCCTCGACCTCGAACGGGCGGCGGTGGCCGCCGCGCTCCTCGAGTGCCTGGACGCCTGGGAAGAGCAGGTCATCCGCTACCGCATGGAGCCGCACATCAGCCAGCTCGAGCTCACCCACGCGCTCGCGTTCAGCCAGTTGCGGGCGTGTGTGGCGCTCATGCGTGGGCTCGAGCTTCTCGACGCCGGCCCGATGTTGCCAACGCACTGACGCGGAGCGAAGCGACCCGACCGACCGACGACCCAGGGGACCGGATGATGGCAAAGGCACTCGGCCTCGACCTGGGAACCACGATTCCGTAATCGCGATGACGAGATGAAGTCCTACGAGGAACGCCGCCGGGAAGGGCGGGCGCTCCGTGAAACGGTGCCGCGATCGGCGCATGCGGTCTGGGAGCCTCCGTCCAGCCGCGTCGACCCGATCGCGCAGCTCGAAGTGTCAAATCGGCGTCGCGTGCAGGAGTTGGTACCGATTCGGTACGGACGCATGCTCGTGAGTCCGTTCGCGTTTCTTCGAGGATCGGCGGTGGTGATGGCGAACGATCTCGCGGGAACGCCAACCACCGGAGTGCGGGTACAGGTGTGCGGCGACGCACACCTCGCGAACTTTGGTGTCTTCGCCACTCCGGAACGCAACCTCTTCTTCGACATCAACGACTTCGACGAGACACTCCCCGGGCCGTGGGAGTGGGACGTCAAGCGGCTCGCTGTGAGCGTGGGAGTTGCGGCAGCAAACCTGGATATCGCTCAGCCGATGAATGGGCAGATCGTGCGCGAAGCCGTCCAGGCGTATCGCCGACGCATGGGAGAGCTGGCTCAGCTGGGTCCACTCGACGTCTGGTACGACCGCATCGATGTCAACCGGGTGTTGGAGATCGCGAGGGAGCGCAAGGCCAACGATCTCAAACGCGCCTTGCGCGTGGCGAAGGCGCGGCAGCGCACGAGTCTGACCGCGCTGCCGAAGCTGACGACTGTTGTCAACGGCTCCCGCCGGATCATCGACGACCCGCCGTTGATCCTTCACGAGGCATCGGCAGACGATCACGGCGCCAAGATGCTCGGCGTCTACTCGGAGTCGCTGCCGCCGGACCGGCGCCCGTTGCTCGAGCGCTACTCCGTGCTCGACACCGTGCGGAAGGTGGTTGGGGTCGGCAGTGTCGGCACCCGCTGCTATCTCTCGCTCGTCATGGATGCGGACGCCCGGGCTCCGTTGTTCCTGCAGGTGAAGGAGGCGATGTCATCGGTGGTGGAGCGGCACGCTGGGCCTTCAGAGTTCGACCATCAAGGTCAGCGCGTCGTGGTCGGACAACGACTCATGCAAGCCGCCAGCGACATCTTCCTCGGCTGGACCAGCGACTCCGACCACGACTACTACGTGCGCCAGTTTCGTGACATGAAGGGGTCCGTCAACCTCGACGCCATGACGGCAAGCGGTATCGCGAGCTACGCAACGATTTGTGGCCAGACATTGGCGCGTGCACACGCGCGCTCGGGCGACGCCGTGGTGATCTCCGGCTATCTCGGGAGCGGCACTCGCTTTGACGAAGCGATCGCCGATTTCGCGGCGGCTTACGCCGTCCAGAACGATCGAGACCACGCAGCACTGGTCGCCGCAGCCGAGCTCGGCCGGGTCGCTGCGGTCATGGGGAAGTAGCGGGCGCGGGACTGCCGTCCGCTCGGAGTGCCTCGAGCGTGTGCCACGCGCGCGTCGCGAGCTGCAGGTTGAACAAGGTGTCGGGGTTGGAGAGGTCGTGGTGGGAGATCTCCCGGATCCGGCCAAGGCGGTACTTGAGCGTGTTGCGGTGCATCGCCAGCGCGGTTGCGGTTGCGCTGTAGCTCTTCCCACATTCGAGGTATCGACTCAGCGTCGCGACGAGCGACGAGCCCTTGCGCTCGTCGTAGTCGAGCAGGGCGCCCAACCAGTCCCGGACGAAGAGCTCGATGCTCGAGGGCTCTTCGGATTCCCCGAGGATGCGATAGACCCCGAGGTCGTCGAACATCGTGGTTCGGTCGGTCACGCCGGAGGCCCGCTGGATCCTCAATGCGAGTCGCGCCTCATGGAACGAGCGGGGAAAGTCCGAGGGTTCGTTGCAGACTCCACCGACGCCGACGCTGCACGGGACGCCACCCACATCCTCGAGCACCGCGGCACGGAGCTGCTCGCAGTCCCGGCCGGCCTCGGACAGCACGACGGTGGCGCCATCCCGGGTGACCGGGTGCGATCCGATCCCGGTATCACGCGCGGCGCGGCGCACCGCGTGGAAGAACCTGTCGTCGTGCGGGTCGAGACCGCTCGCCTCGATGACCACGACCCGATGCGGTTGCTGGAGGTCGTAGCCGATGGCCTCCGCGCGGCCGAGCGCGTGCTCGGGGTTCGCGCCACTCAGCAGCTCGTCGACCAGGTCCCGACCGAGGCGCAGCTCGGTGTCGGCCAAGCTGCGGAGGCGGGCGAGCTCCATCGCGAGGACCGTTGCACCATGCTCGAGCGCGATCTGCTCCTGGTGGCCTGCGGTGCCGTGCGGATCGATGAGCGCCAACACTCCGATCGAATCGGCGCTCGGCTGCGCAACAATGATGAGGCGATCGGCTTCGCGGACCGGCCCGCCATCGCGCAACCCGCGCTGCAGCAGCCGCTCCCGACGGGTGGGCGGTTCCTTCGGGTACGGGTCGGGCCGACCGGGACCGGCCCAGGCGCGCAGGTTGCCGTGGCGGTCCTCGACTGCGACGGCGTAGCCCGTCAACTCGTGCACCGCACGTGCGATGCCCTCCGGTCCCTCCCCGGCGGCGGCCACCCGGGTCAGGCGGTCGTGAATCGCGGTGCTGAGCTCCAACGCCGCGACGGTGGCGGCCAGCGCAGTGTTCGCCTTGCGGAGCTCGCCGGCGGTCTCCTGGTCGCGAGCATGAAGCCTGGCGTTGGCGAGCGCGACACCGGTCTGTTGTGCCAGCACCCGCAAGAGGAACTGATCTCCCGCCGAAGGCTCCTGATCGGCGCCGACGACGAGGTATCCGAAGTGTCCGCCGAGGCTACGGAGCGGATACGCGGAGCCCCAGGCCTCGTCGCGGAGGGCCACCGAGCCTCCGGCGCCGCCGAGGGTCGCGAACTGCGCCTCGAGGTCGGCCATGGTCTCGGGCTGTGAGCATCGTCCCGAGGTCTTCGCCCACCCATCGTCGAGGAGGAACACTGCCCGGAGCCGGCAGTTCCCGAAGGAGGGCGCGGAGCTGACGGCGAGCTCCAGCACGCGTCGTTCATCGCCGCTGTCGGTCATCAACATGGAGAGCACGAGCAGACCCTGCAGGCTGGCCAGCTGCTCGCGGGTCGCGACGTCCGGCGGCCCGCGGTCGGAGGGCTCGCGCACGGACAGATTCTTCATGATTTCGCGGCCCGGTATTCGTCGGGGGAGAGGAAGTGCGGGTTCTCGAGTACGAGTCCGCCGAGCAGCAGCTTGGGGTGCGTCTTGAGCAGCTCCACGATCAGGCCGCCGCCGAAGCGTTCGAGGTCGTACAGGCAGAGCACCGCTTGGGGGAACTGAGGTGCGAAGCGGTTGAGCTCCGACTCGTATTCCAGAAACTCGTCCGCATCGGGTGGGCCGCCGAGCAGCCAGCTCGCCTCTGCCGCCACCCGGACGAACCCGTACCCGTCCGCGATCGCGCCCGCCACGGTCTCGCGGAGAAACCCGAGCAGCTGATCCATCGAGAATCCACCCGAGCGCAGGTACGCGATAGCCGGCGTCCGAACGTCGAGCTGCTGCGAGCTGATGAATCCGTCGACATCGAGCTCGGTGCCGATGCTCGAGACCAGGTCCGCGGGCTCCGTCGTGTCGACGATGCACAGGCACTTCTCTCCAGCGTGCAATCCGGTGCGCAGGAACGGGAGCAATACATCGTCGCGCTCGCGCTTTCCCAGATAGAAGGCGCAGATGTGATCGCCCGGCTCGACCGCGAAGCCGGGGATCCCGATCTGGATGGTCATCATCCCTCCCGGCCACGCCCCAACTGACTCTACGGACGAGATGGACCGATTACTAGCCCGACAAGACAGGTCCGAGCTCGGGATGTGTCCTTCGCGCTGTGCCTGCTCTGCCCATTCGTGGGCCGAAACGTCGATTGTCGACGATTCTTCGCGTGGAATTGGTCCGGCCGGGACATGGTCCGGATCGCGCGTGCCCTCCAGACTCGGAGCATGACCTTGATCGATGCCCCCTCCGATGCGCGTGCCCCCGAGATCGCGGTGTCGGCTCGGGCTCGACAGCTCCTCGAAGTCGCCTCCGTCTGGGGACCGTCCTTCTCGCTCGAGGACATGGCGGATGTGATCGGCGAGCCCCCCGCGCGGCTCCTGCCGCCGATGGCGGAGCTCATCGGTGCCGGCATTCTCGTGACGAGCGGGGAGTCGATCGGCTTCGTCGACGACGTGGTCCACGGGGCTGTGTATGACGAGATCCCGGAGACGTTCCGCGTCGCCCTGCACCACCAGATCGGCGCGCTCCTGCTCGCTCGCGGCGGAGATCCAGCCCAGGCGGCCGAGCACCTGGTGCTTGCAGCACGATCCAACGACCGCCTGACTCTGCTCGACCTCGACCGGGCCACGAACGATCTGATCGCCAGCGCCCCCGAATCAGCGGTGCAGTTCGCCGTGCGGGCACTGGCGATGACCGAGCCAACCGACGAGCTTCGCTTCGCCCGCACCGTCACGGCGGTCGATGCGCTCATTCGCGCTGGACGGCCGGCCGCTGCGTCGCACTTGGCCCGCTCGACGCTCGCCGCGACCGGAGCGCCGCGCACGCGACAGGCCGAGCTGCGCTTGGTGCTGTCGTCGATCTCGTACGCCGGCGGCCGAATCGAGGAGGCGATCGCGGAGGCCGAATCGGTTCGTTGCCGTTCCGGACTCGCCGAGAAGCTGTACGCCGAGGCTGATCTCGCGCACCTGCTCGGTCTGCTGACAACTGGGGACGTGGACCGGACTCGCGAAGCGGCTGGAGCGATCATGGCCGGTCGAAATGATGACGCCGCGCTGGCCGCAGCGTTCACTGCGTGCGCGTTCATTGCGTGGGACGAGGGGCGCGTGGCCGACGCCCTGGGCTTCGTGCGTGCCGCGATTCAGCGGGGCGAGTCCGACGCCATCGCAACCCATCGAGCACATCCGCGCCTCGCGCTGGCCGGAATGCTCACCGCGCTGGGGAACATGGACGAAGCGGATCTCGCGATCGACGAGGCCGCCGAGGACGTCGCAGTGACCCGCGACACCCTCTGGACCCCGGTGCCATCGGTCCTTCGGGCCCGGCTCCGACTGCTGACGGGTCAGCTCGATGACGCCGAAGCCGAAGCAACGAAGAGCCTGGACGCCTCCGAGGTCCTGGGCACCTACCTCCATGTGCCATTGGCGCTCGCGACCCTGGCCGACGTGGCCCTGTGTCGCGGGGACCTACTGGCGGCGACGCGGCACCTCGCGTATGGAAGGGATTTCGCAATGCCGTGCGCCGGGTTCGGTTCGGGCAACATCGCGTGGACTTCCGCGCGGCTCCGCGAGGCGAGCGACGGTTCTGCCGGAGCCATCGAACAGCTGCACGCCGTCTACGACGAGATCGCCACCCACAAGCGCCTGCTGTTGGAGCCGGGTGCATCGACCTGGATGGTTCGGACTGCACTCGCCGCACATGATCGTGGTCGGGCCGAGCAGGTGGTCATCGCCGCGGAGCAGCTCAGCGTCGACAACCAGGCGTTCACGGAGCCCGCGGCGGCTGCGCGGCACGCTCGCGGACTGTTCGACGAGGACGCCGACGCCGTGCGGGAGGCCGGTGAGTGCCATACGCACCCGTGGTTGCGCGCCACCGCGGCCGACGATGCCGGGGTTCTGCTCGCCCGAGCGTCCGATGCCTATGCGGCGCGCGAGCAGCTCGAGGTCGCGATCGCGGGCTACGTGCTGATGGGCGCGGATCGAGACGCCGCGCGTATCCGGTCGCTTCTCCGGGAGCTCGGCGTGCGCCGGCGTCATTGGCACCAGGTCGACCGTCCGGTGGAGGGCTGGGACAGCCTGACCGACACCGAGCGTCGGGTGGCGGAGATCGTCGCCGAAGGCCTGACCAACCGGCAGACTGCGGAACGGTTGTTCCTCTCACGTCACACCGTCGACTTCCACCTCCGCCACGTGTTCCGCAAGCTCGGCATCGGATCGCGTGCGGAGCTCACCCGGCTGGCGCTCGAGGAGCTCGACATCGCAGGTTGACGAACGACCTTCAGCGCCAAACGCCGAAGTGCTCCCAGACCAGCCGCACGGCCATGGAACCTTCTCCGACGGCAGACGCGACGCGCCGGGTCGATCCGCTGCGAACGTCGCCCACTGCGAACACCCCGGCCCGGCTGGTCTCGAGCGGCAACCGAGCTCGCTCGGTCTCGTGCGGGAACCGGGTCTCGTCGACATCCGCCCCGGTCAGGACGAACCCGACACGGTCCAACGCGACCTCGCCGTCGAGCCACCCTGCGTGCGGGTCCGCGCCGATAAACACGAACAGGGCCCGCGCCGGCAGCACGCTGCGAAGCCCGGTTCGATTGTCCTCGACCACGACTTCGTCGAGCTGCCCGTCACCTACGAGCTCACGAACCTCGGTGTGGCGTAGCAAATCCACCTTGGGGTCCTGCTCGATCCGGTCGGCCAAGTAGCGCGACATGCTCTTGGCGAGGTCATCACCGCGGATGAGGAGGGACACCTTCGAGGCGCGCCGACTCAGGAACAAGGCGGCTTGGCCAGCAGAGTTTCCGCCGCCGACGACGACCACCGGATCGCCGAAGCACATTTGGGCCTCCACCGGGGTCGCCGCGTAATGGACCCAGGTGCCCTCATAGTCGTCGATGCGCGGCACCTCGAGCTTCCGGTAGTGCGCCCCCGTCGCGATCAGGACGTTGCGGGCGGTGACGGCCGAGCCGTCGTCGAGCCGGATGATGTGGTATCCGTCCTCGCGTTCGAGCGCGGTCGCAGCGGCCGGGATGCTCAGATGGGCTCCGAATTTCTCCGCCTGGATCCGCGCCCGCTCGGCCAGCTCGCCGCCGGAGATTCCGGCGGGGAAGCCGAGGTAGTTCTCGATCCGTGACGACGTCCCGGCCTGGCCACCGGCGGCAACCGCGTCGAGGACCAGGGTCACCAGGCCCTCGGAGGCTGCGTACACGGCCGCCGCGAGCCCCGAGGGGCCGGCGCCCACCACCACGAGATCGCCGACCAGGCCGGGCGCGCTCGGCACGGGGAGCCCGATGACCCGCGCCAGCTCAGCGTTCGTGGGATTGCGAAGCAGCTGTTCGCCCCAGATGACGATCGGCGTGTCCTCGGGCGCCACGCCCAGCTGCTCGACGAGGCGGTCCGCCCCGACATCGCGGTCGAGATCGATGACGCGGTGTGGAAGCCGGTTCCGGGCCGCGAACTCCCGCAACCGGCGAAGGCCCGGCGTGTAGTGCGATCCGACGATGGTGAAGCCGGCCCCGAGCTCGATGAGGATCGCGCGGCGCACGAGCGTGGCCCGCAGGATGAGGTCGCCCAGCAGCGTGTCCGCGGCGACCAGGTCGCGCAACGCTTCGACCGGCACGACAAGCACGGCGCCCGGCTCCTGCACGATCGCGGTGGTGAACGCGGCCTCCCCCGTGAGCAGGTCCAGCTCGCCGAGGAAACGGTGAGGGCCGATGACCGCGATCACGTTCGCCGTGCCGAGGCTCTCGTCGACGATTGCGACCGTGCCGTCGAGGACGACGAAGAAGTCGCAGCCTTGGTCGCCGCGGCGGAACAGGATCTCACCCGACTGGATCGTGCGGCGCCGGCCCCGGGCGGCGAGCCGCTCGAGCTGCCGGTCTTCCAGCGCCGGGATCCCCTCCGGTGGGATCTCGACCAGGGACTGCCTCCTCTCCGGCCGATTCATCCGCTTCAGGCTGCCAAGGGTGTCCGATCGCCGCATCCCGTGCACGCGTAGTCGCAGCGCCGCCCGCCAAGACCACGCGCCGCCGGCCAAGACCACGCGCCCGCGTGATGTGCCGGGAACCAGCCCCCGGCACGCTCATAGGTGCGGCGAAAAGCCACCCGCGGCCGCCCGTGCAATCGGTCCATCGATCGGCCGAGGGAGATCTTCACGACGTGGGAGCTGACATGGCGAAAGCGGTTGGAATCGATCTGGGAACCACCAACTCGGTCATCGCGGTCGTCGAAGGCGGGCAGCCGACGGTGATCCCGAATGCCGAGGGGTCAAGGACGACGCCGTCGGTGGTCGCGTTCATGGAGAACGGCGAGCGGCTCGTGGGCCAGCTCGCCCGGCGCCAGGCGATCCTGAACCCGAAGGGAACGATCACGTCGGCGAAGCGCTTCATCGGGCGTCGTTTCGACGAAGTCGAAAGCGAGATCAACGCGGTGTCCTTCGATGTCGTTGCCGGGTCCGACGGAACGGCTCGCTTCGAGATCCGGGGGAAGCAATACGCGCCCGAGGAGGTCTCCGCGCTGGTCCTGCGGAAGCTCGCCGAGGACGCGGGCAAGTTCCTCGGGGAGAAGGTGACCGAAGCGGTCATCACCGTACCCGCGTATTTCAACGACGCGCAGCGCCAGGCAACAAAGGATGCGGGACGCATCGCCGGACTCGAGGTGCTCCGCATCATCAATGAGCCGACTGCGGCCGCGTTGGCCTATGGCCTCGACAAGAAGTCGAGCGAGACGGTGCTCGTCTTCGATCTCGGCGGCGGGACGTTCGACGTGAGCATCCTCGACGTCGGCGACGGAGTGTTCGAAGTGCGCGCGACCTCCGGCGACACCCATCTCGGCGGAGACGACTTCGACCGCCGTCTGGTCGACTACCTCGCCGATGAGTTCGAGAAGGACAACGGCATCAATCTCCGGAACGACTCCCAGGCGCTCCAGCGCCTGTTCGAGGCGGCCGAGAAGGCGAAGGTCGAGCTCTCGTCGGTCACGCAGACGCAGATCAACCTGCCATTCGTCACTGCGGACGCGAGCGGGCCGAAGCACCTGGTGACGACGGTCATGCGCTCGACCTTCGAGCAGATCACCGGGGACCTCGTCGAGCGCACGCTGAAGCCGGTGCAACAGGCGATGTCCGATGCCAACGTCACGGCCTCCGACATCGACGAGGTCATCCTCGTCGGTGGCTCGACCCGGATGCCCGCGGTGCAGAAGCTCGTCCGGCGCCTGACCGAAGGCAAGGAACCCAACATGACCGTCAACCCCGACGAGGTCGTGGCGGTCGGTGCGGCAATCCAGGCGGCGATCCTCAAGGGCGAGGTCAAGGACGTGCTGCTCCTCGACGTGACACCGCTGTCGCTCGGCCTGGAGACGCTTGGCGGCGTGATGACCAAGGTGATCGAACGCAACACGACGATCCCCGCTCGGCGCACCGAGGTGTTCAGCACCGCCGAGGACAACCAGTCGGCCGTCGATATCGTCGTGCTCCAAGGTGAACGCGAGCGAGCGTCCGACAACCGTGTCCTCGGACGATTCCGACTCGAAGGGATACGGCCCGCGCCGCGGGGTGAACCACAGATCGAGGTGACGTTCGACATCGATGCGAACGGCATCCTCAACGTGTCCGCACGTGACAAGGACACAGGCGCCGAGCAGCGGATCACGATCAGCGAGACCTCGAACCTCGATCAGTCCGAGGTCGAGCGGATGGTGGCGGACGCGGAGCGGAACCGCGCCGACGACGCGCGCCTCCGTCAGGAGGTCGACGCTCGCAACGAGCTCGACGCGGCGGCGTACCAGGTCGAACGTCGCCTCGAAGAGCTGGGAGAGTCGGTACCCACCCACGAGCGGGCCCGGGCCGAGATGCTCGTCGCCGATGCCCGGGAGCTCGTGAAGCAAGGCACCGGTGCGCCGCTCGATCGCGTGCGGAGCCTCTCGTCCGAGCTGCAGCAGATCTTCCACGGTCTCGGTTCCCAGTCGACGTCCTCGTCGTCGCCCGACGACGCGTCGTCCGGCGCGTCGGGCAGCGATGACGACGTGATCGACGCCGACTTCACCGTCAGCTGACCGTTCATGGCGGAGGAAGCAGTGTCGACGGCCGAGCCGATGGGCGATGACTCGCCCGATCCGTCTCGTGAGTCCGGGAGTGCTCCGCGGCCGGAGACCGCTTCGGACGAGGCGGCGGAGCTCGAAGGTCGCCTCGTCCGCGCTCTGGCCGACCTCGACAACGTGCGAAAACGCTACGACCGGGAGCTGAAACGTGAGCGCGACTCGGAGCGGGCCCGGGTCGTCACCGAGTGGTTGCCGGTGATCGACAACCTCGAGCTCGCGCTGCGCCACGCCGGGCCCAGCGCGGGTGGGCTCGCCGATGGTGTCGCGGCCGTGCACGACCAGGCGGTCGCGGTGCTCGACCAGCTCGGGATCCGCCGGTTCGAGGATCTCGGGTGCCCGTTCGACCCGATGCGCCACGAGGCAGTGGGCACCACGCACGCCGACGCGCCGCCAGACACGGTCGTCGCGACGGTCCGGCCCGGATACGGGTCCCACGGCGAAGTGCTGCGTCCGGCGAAGGTCGTGGTCGCAAGGCCGGCGCAATGACGCGCCGTCGCGACTGAGGGGGTCCTCCGATGGCCGAGGGACGCGACTTCTACGAGATCCTCGGGATCGGGCGCGACGCCAAGGCCGACGAGATTCAACGCGCGTATCGCGAGCTTGCACGGAAGCTTCATCCTGACGTGAACAAGGATCCCACCGCGGAGGAGCGGTTCAAAGAGGTCTCGGAGGCCTACGACGTGCTCTCGGATCCGGAGATGCGTCGGCGCTATGACGCCTTCGGCCCCGACTTCCGGCGCGTGCCCGACGACGTGAGCCCGGAGGACTACGCGCGTGCGCGGGCCGGCGCGTCCGGCGGGGGGAACGGCGTGCGATTCACGACCTCGTTCGGCGATGAGGGCATCGATCTCGACGAGATCTTCGGCGGTATGTTCGACGGCGGCGGATTCGGCCGGAGCTTCGGCGGCCGGGGGTTCGGAGGCGCGCGCCGGGATTGGGGCTCCGTCTCGGGCGCGGACCAAGAGACCGAGCTCGTCCTGTCCGTCGAGGATGCGTATCGAGGCGGGCACCGAACAATCACGTTGAGCGGCCGCGACGGGTCCCGCACGTTCGAGGTCGACGTCCCACCCGGCGTCGTCGACGGTCAGCGGATCCGACTGCGCGGCCAGGGCGGTCAGGGTAGCGGCGGCGCGTCGCCCGGCGATCTGTACTTCGTCGTCCGAATCGCGCCCGACTCCCGGTATCGCGTCGAGCGACGCGACATCTTCGTCGCACTGCCGCTCACCCCGTGGGAGGCCGCGCTCGGCGCGTCCGTGGCGGTCGATACGCCGGACGGCGAGGCGAAGGTGCGCGTGCCTGCAGGCACGTCGAGCGGCAAGCAGCTCCGACTCCGCGGTCGCGGCATGCCCAATCCGAATGGCGCCCCGGGCGACTTGTTCGCGGAGGTCCGGATCATGGTCCCCGCGAAGCTCACGGACGCGGAGCGCCGCTTGTTCGAGGAGCTGGCCGCCGCTTCGACCTTCGACCCGAGGAGGCAACGTTGAGCACCGCGTTGACCCGCCCGGTGCGTCTCGACCTGCAGTCGTTCTCCCGCGCGGTCGGGCTGCACCCCGAGATCGTTCGTCATCTCGTCGCGCTCGGCCTGCTCGAGACCACACGCACGACGACGGGCGAGGTCTGGTTCGCCCCCGACCAGCTGGCCGCCGCCGCGCGCATCCGGCGGCTCCGCGCCGGCTTCGGACTCAACTACGCGGCAGTGGGTCTCGTGGTCGATCTGCTCGACCGCGTGACCCGGCTCCAAGCGGCGTTGCGGACGCGCGCTCAACCTCCTGGAGGTCAGTCGTGGACATGAACAAGCTCACCCAGAAGTCGCAGGAGGCTCTGCACGAGGCGCAGACCAAAGCGTTGCGGTATGGGCACAACGAGGTCGACGGTGAGCATCTGCTCCTCGCGTTGCTCGAAGATCCCAATGCGCTCGTCCCACGGCTGCTCGCGCAGGCCGGGTCGGATCCCGAAGGGCTGAGTGTGGCGGTGGCGCAGGAGCTGAGCCGCCGACCATCGGTGAGCGGTCCCGGCTCGGCGCCGGGGCAGGTGATGGTGACGCAGCGATTGGCGCGGCTCCTCGACGCGGCCGAGCAGGAGGCCAAGCGCCTGAAGGACGAGTACGTGTCGGTCGAGCACCTCGTCATGGCGCTGCTCGACGAGGGCTCCGCAACCACGGCCGGGCGACTGCTGGCGCAGGCGGGCATCACCCGCGACGGGTTCCTGGAGGCGCTCACGGCGATCCGGGGCAACCAGCGGGTCACCTCGGCGATGCCCGAAGTCGCGTACGAGGCACTCGAGAAGTACGGGCGGGACCTCGTCGCCGACGCCCGGAACGGTCGTCTCGATCCCGTGATCGGTCGCGACAGCGAGATCCGCCGCGTCATCCAGATCCTGTCGCGCAAGACGAAGAACAATCCGGTGCTCATCGGCGATCCCGGGGTGGGCAAGACCGCGATCGTCGAGGGCCTCGCGCAACGGATCAATCGGGGTGACATCCCCGAGGGGTTGCGGGACAAGACGGTGTTCGCTCTCGACATGGGCTCGCTGATCGCCGGGGCCAAGTACCGCGGCGAGTTCGAGGAGAGGTTGAAGGCTGTGCTCACCGAGATCGTGGCCGCGGAGGGCCGCATCCTCGTGTTCGTCGACGAGCTCCACACGGTGGTCGGCGCGGGCGCGGCCGAGGGAGCCATGGACGCCGGCAACATGCTCAAGCCGATGCTGGCCCGGGGTGAGCTGCACATGATCGGTGCGACCACGCTCGACGAATACCGCAAGCACGTCGAGAAGGACGCGGCGCTCGAGCGTCGCTTCCAGACGGTGCTCGTCGACGAGCCGTCGGAGGAAGACGCGATCTCGATCCTGCGCGGCCTGCGGGAGCGGCTGGAGGTCTTCCACGGCGTGAAGATCCAGGACAGCGCGATCGTCGCCGCCGTGGTGCTGAGCCACCGCTACATCTCGGATCGGTTCCTCCCGGACAAGGCCATCGACCTGGTCGACGAGGCCTGCGCCATGCTGCGCACGGAGATCGACTCAATGCCGGCGGAGCTCGACGAGCTGAGCCGCCGCGTCACGCGGCTCGAGATCGAGGAGACTGCCCTGGCCAAAGAGAAGGATCCGGCCAGCTCGACGCGCCTCGAAGAGCTCCGAAAGGAGCTCACCGACCTGCGTGCGGAAGCCGACGCGATGCGGGCACAGTGGGAATCCGAGCGCCAGGCGCTCCGCAAGGTGCAGGGGCTCCGTGAGGAGATCGAGCGGGTCCGGCAGGAGGCCGACGATGCCGAGCGACGCTACGACCTCGACCTCGCGGCCGAGCTTCGCCACGGGGCCCTGCCCGATCTCGAGCGTCGCCTCAAGGCCGAGGAGGAGCAGCTCAGCTCGAAGCACGGTGTGCGCCAGCTCCTGCGCGAAGTCGTGAGCGAAGAGGAGATCGCGTCGATCGTCTCCCGCTGGACTGGCATCCCCGTCAGCCGTTTGCAAGAAGGTGAACGCAAGAAGCTCCTGCGGCTCGACGACATCCTGCACGAACGTGTCATCGGCCAAGACGAGGCGGTCCAGCTCGTCACCGACGCGATCATCCGCGCCCGTGCGGGCATCAAGGACCCTCGTCGTCCGATCGGTTCGTTCATCTTCCTGGGGCCGACGGGCGTCGGCAAGACGGAGCTCGCACGTGCGCTCGCCGAGTCGTTGTTCGACAGCGAGGAGAACATGGTCCGCATCGACATGAGCGAGTACCAGGAGCGGCACACGGTGAGCCGGCTCGTGGGCGCCCCTCCCGGATATGTCGGCTACGACGAAGGTGGTCAGCTCACCGAGGCTGTCCGCCGCAAGCCGTACTCGGTGGTGCTGTTCGACGAGATCGAGAAGGCCCACGCGGACGTCTTCAACACGCTGTTGCAGGTGCTCGACGACGGCCGCCTCACGGATGCGCAGGGTCGCACTGTCGATTTCCGGAACACGATCGTCATCATGACGTCGAACATCGGGTCCCAGTACCTCCTCGAGGGCATGACGCCGAGTGGAGAGATCAAGCCCGAGGCGCGCACCCTGGTGATGGGGGAGCTGCGTGGACACTTCCGGCCCGAGTTCCTGAATCGGGTCGACGACATCGTCCTGTTCAAGTCGCTCACCGAGGAGGAGGTCGAGCGCATCGTCGAGCTGCTCTTCGACGACCTCCGCGCGCGACTCGCGGACCGGCGCATGACGCTCGAAGTGACCGAGCGCGCCCGGCGGTTCATCGTCCGGGAAGGTTTCGACCCGGTCTACGGAGCCCGGCCGATGCGGCGTTTCATCGCGCGGGAGGTCGAGACCCGCATCGGGCGCGCCCTCATCGGCGGTGAGGTGCGCGACGGCGCGGTCATCCGCGTCGACACGGTCGACGGCGAGCTCACGGTGGAACATGAGAACGAGGATTCGCTCGAACCGGCCGGCGCCCCGACCTAGCGGCGAGCCCGCTGGTTCGCCGCGACTGGCTTCAGGGCCCTACCGGGTGAGCGACAGAGATGTAGTGGTTGCTCGCGAGGCCGGCGATCGAGAACTGACCGTTCACGAAGATTCCCCAGAACTCGTTGCTGATCCGGTTGCCTGCAACGACGACGTTCACGGGGACGGCCGCACTGAAGAGCGCGATGCCCGTCGGGTGACCGCTGCCCGAGTCCGGGTCGATGCCGTTTCCGGAGACGACGTTGTTGACGATGACGTTGCCGGACACGTTTTGGCCGGGGGCGTGGGCATGGATCGCGATCCCTGCCTCACCGTTGTTGAGCAACGTGTTGCCGATGACCCGGTTGTCGTACGACGCTGTACCGGGGAATGGCGCGAACATTCCGACGCCTGCTCCGCCATTTCCGGAGGACACATTCGCGATCACGGTGTTGTCGTAGACCCCGGCGAGCTCGGGATGACCGAGGGCGGCGCCATTGTGCGACGGCAAGGTGATGCCACAGTCCTCATTGTTGTTCCGGGACTCGTTGAACGCGATCAGGTTTCCGTGGCTGGGTCCGACCTCATCGGTGACGAGGATCCCACCGACGTTGTCCTCCACGCGGTTCGCCAGGACACGTGAGTCGGTGACGCTCATGAGGTGCAAGCCTTCACCGCAGTCGCCGGGGACCTCACCCTGGTCCTGACATTCGGTCGTCACATCGGTACCGCTCCCACGGTCGTTGCTGCGGACCTGGTTCCAACCCAGCGTGACGTGAGATGTGTTGAACACGAGAACGCCTTCTCCCTGCGCGTTCTCGACGGTGAATCCCGAAATGGTGCTTCCTGCGGTACCCGGGCCCATGAAGGCAATGCCGTTGATCTGACCGGTTGCGTCGACCGTCGCTCCGAAGCTGCGAAGGTTGATGCGCCTGGTGACGGTGACGCTCTCCGCGTAGGTGCCGGGCAACGCCGTGATCGTGCCACCCGTGGGCGCGACCGAGACTGCGTGCCCGATCGTCCGACACGGGCGGAACGCGGTGCATGGACCCGCGTCACTCCCGCGCGAAGCCGACACGAACAGCTGCCCTCCGAAGAACGAGCCTCCGGCACTGGCTCCCGCCACGGGGCCACCGACCCCGACGATCCCGAACGCCATCACCATCGTGGCCACCACGACACCGCAGAACGACTTCATGGCACGTACCTCCTGTACAGCGCTCGTCCGCTTCGATCGCTGTGAACGATCGCAGGCCCCTTTGTCCCAGCGCCTGCCTAGTCAAACACAGATGAGAGCACGATGAGAGGG
>DASXXX010000019.1:0-2885 GCA_036502765.1 Acidimicrobiia bacterium
CGGGCGGTCGCACCCAGGATCAGCGAGCCGGCCGGCGTGATGATCTGGCTGGCGTAGGGCGCGACCCGGCCGACCAGGGTGCGGGCGGCGCTGCGGTCCCCGGTGGACGCCGCGGCGTCGAGGAACCGGGCCATGCCCATGAGCCAGGTCATGTCGTAGGGAAGGTCGAAGTCGCGGGCCGATTCGACGGCGAGCCGCTCGTCGGCTTCGTCGAGCCGTCCGAGCTCACCCAGCATGGCGGCGACGGCGGGACGCAGCGCCCCGATCGACGGGTTGTCGCGGACGATGTCGAGGAAGAAGTCGACGATCTCGTCGAGACGGCCCTGATGCCGCCGGATGTTCGAGAGGATCGCCGAGAAGCTGCTGAACGCATCGGGCGCGCTCGCCGCCGTGCCCATCTCCAATGCGCGTTCGTTTGCGTTCTCCGCGTCGTCGACTCGTCCCGCGAGCAGGATCCGACCGACGAGCGTGTTCTGCGTGTCGTACCGATGCTGGGGAAGACCGGAGCGATCCTTGATGGCCTCCAACTCGTCGACAGTCGTCTCCGCCCTGGCCACGTCACACGCCTGGTAGCACACGGTGAGGAAGTAGTGGCGCGTCGTGAACTGGAGATGAAGGTCTTCGAGCTGGTCGGCCAGCCCGACGGCATGTTCGAGGTTCTCGATGGTCTCGGGGAGGCGATCCGGCGTCGCCAGGCTCATGTGCGTCTGCGTGATGACGTCGACCAGGGTGGCGTCGTCGTCGCATCGCCGTGCCGTGTCGAGCGCCTGGAGCGACAGCTCGCGACGCGCTTGCCATTCGAGCGTGGCGTCATGCGCTCGGGCGAAGGTCGAGAGCAGCCGGGCCCGAACGGCGGTGGGTCCTGAGCCGACGCGCTCGAGCGCGGCGGCGGCGATGCGCTTGAGGTCCTCGTCGCCGACCATCACGTTGGCGACGAGGAACCCGAGGGCCGAGCGGACGAGGACGTCGGTGTCGTCGAGCCCTTCGGCGAGCGCAGCGGCACGGAGCAGCGTGCCCCGAGCTTCGGGATGACCGGTCTGGCGTTGGGCGGCACCGAGCTCCGCCAGCAGCTGGGCCCGTGCACGCTCGTCGGGTCGCCTCTGGTCGGCGACGAGGCCGAGGGCTTGTTCGTACCAACGAATCGCATCGTCGGGCGCGAGCGCGTCGCGAGCCGCGTCGCCAGCACGCCGCACGTAGTGGATGGCCTTGTCGACGTCGACGGATCGGGCCGCCGCAAGCCAATGGTGCGCCAGCTCTGCGAGCGCTGCCGCATCGGGAACCGCCGCGCCTCGTTCGAGGCTCTCCGCAACATGACGATGCGCTCGTTGACGGCGCGCGGGACTGAGCTCGTCGTAGAGGCTGTGCTGCATCAATGCGTGCGCGAACCGATAGCGGTCCGCGGCGCCCCCTTCGACGAGCACTGCAGCGATGACTGCGGCGTCGAGGAGACTGATCAACGCATCCTCGTCGAGCTCCGCCAAGGTCGCGAGCAACCCGACGTCGAACTCGCGGCCGAGCACCGACGCGAGGCACAGCACACGCGCTGCCTCGGTGCCGAGGCGTTCGACTCGGCGTCCCACCACCTCTCGCACGCTCGATGGCAGACCGAGGTGAGCCAGGTCTTCCGCGACCGACCAGCGACCATCGGCATCCTGCACGATGCCCGCCGTCTCGCCGAGGTGACGCAACAGCTCCGCGGTGAAGAACGGATTGCCGTCGGTCTCCCGGTGCAACGCCTGCGCCAATCCGTGACCGTCGCCGGCGAGCTCGTGACCCGCTGCCGCCGTAACCAGCTCGACCAGCTCGTCGTCGTCCAGTCCCGCCAGCTGCACGCGCTGCACATTCGGTTGCCGGTGCAGATCTGCCAACAACGCCGTGAGCGGATCACCCCGCGCCACGTCGGTGTCGCGATACGTGCACGCAATCGTCAGGTTCATCGTCGCACCCGAGACGATCACGTGCCGGAGCAACGTGACCGTCGCCGTGTCCGCCCAGTGCGCGTCGTCCAACACCACGAACACGCTGGACCGCTTCGACGCGGCGACCAGCAGCTCGGTCGCCGCCTCCAGCAACAACATCCGTTCCGTGCCGGGATCGGCGATGCGCGCCGCGCTGTCACCCACCTCGGGAACCAGCCGCGCCAGCACGGCGCGCTGGGCCTCGGGCAGTTCGAGGACCAGGTCCGCGTCGCCGTCGCGCACGAGGGTCCTGAAGGCCTCGATCCACGGCTGGTACGCAACGCCGAGATCCTCGTCGGCGTGACCGAACAGGACCAGTGCGCCCTGGCTGTGCGCGACCCGTGCCACCTGGGCGAGCAGGGCGGTCTTGCCGATCCCCGGCTCGCCTGCGACGAAGATCACCTGACCGCGCCGAGATGCGTGCGCCGACTTCCGGACGTCGTGCAAGGTCTCGAGCTCGCGGGCACGGCCGACGAACCCGAAACGGGCATCGGCGGCCGCGGCGATCAGTCGGCGGGGAAGCGGGACCGGTCCCTCGACAATCAGCGGCTCCCAGACCACCTCCACGGTGCTCACTGGTTCCGGCAGCCCCTTCAGCTCCAGCGGCCCGAAATCGACGAAGGTCTGGGTCGCGTGTCGACCGACGAGCCTGCGCACCAGGTCGGCGGCGAGGATCTGGCCACCTCGCGCCATCGCGCACAGCCGCGCCGCTTCCACCACCGGTTCGCCGAAGTAATCGCCGTCCTCCTCGACCGCCTCGCCCGCGCTGATCCCGACTCGAACATCCAACGGCTCGAGCGCCGACCGATTGTGATGGTCGATCGCCTGCAGCATCGCCTCGGCACACGTCAGTGCCCGACTCGGTGACGTGAACATCACCATCAAGCCGTCACCCAGGTTCTTCACCTCGGTCCCGCCCGACGCCGA
>DASXXX010000020.1:0-10431 GCA_036502765.1 Acidimicrobiia bacterium
TGGCCGAAGCGCAATGAACCGTCCGCGTCCGGCTCGCCGATCAGATGCGCGGCTTCGCGGTGCCGCACCTGCCGCTCGCTCTGGCGCTGCGGCCCCTCGTCCCAGACGACGCCGAGCCAGCCGAGATCGTCGAGGATCGCCGTCTCACCGCCCGGCACGTTGCGCGACGCGTCGGTGTCGTCGATGCGCAACTGCAGGGAGCCGCCGTGCTCGTCGGCGAAGCGGCGGTTCGCGACCGCGCTGAGCGCGTTACCGAGATGAAGCGAGCCGGTCGGGCTCGGAGCGAAGCGCAGGCGCACCATGTGCGCGAGTCTAGTGTGGAAGAATCGGGACGATGAGCGTGGCGACCGAGCGCGAGCGGATGACCTGGGAAGACCTCGGCACCGGCGCCCGCGAGCTCGCCGCTCAGGTTCTGGCCGACGGCTTCGAGCCGGGCTTCATCCTCGGCATCGCGCGTGGCGGCCTCCTGACCGCGGGAGCGTTGTCGTACGCCCTCGAGGTCAAGAACACGTTCACGATCAACGTCGAGTTCTACACCGGCGTCGACGAGCGTCTCGACGTGCCGGTCATCCTCCCGCCGCACCTCGACGTGGTCGACCTGAGCGGCGCGCACCTGCTCATCGTCGACGACGTCGCCGACACCGGTGAGACGCTCCACCTCGTCGCCGAGACGGTGCGACCCCAGGTGCAGGAGCTGCGCACCGCGGTGCTCTACGAGAAGTCGCGCTCGATCGTGCAGTGCGACTACGTGTGGCGACGCACCGATGACTGGATCATGTTCCCGTGGTCGACGCTCCCGCCCGTACCCGGCGCGGTCGCCGACGAGTCCCTCGCCCCCAGCTACGACGGCGCGTGACGCCATTCACTGCGAGCACCCTGAGCACTCCCTGAGAGAGCGAGTGAACTCGCGCGCAACCATCGGTCGTTGTGCATCCGATGGACAGGATCGGGAGAGAACTCAGGAACACCCTCGGCCAGAAGTTGGGCCACAAGTTCGTCGGCGTCGCGATGGCCACGGTCATGGCGTTCGGCGTCGTCGCCGGCATCAGCAGCAGCGCGGCGAGCGCGCAGGTGTCGTCGAAGTACGACGCGTCGATCGACGCCACCCTCGCCGACATCCAGAACTTCTGGACGCAGACGATGCCCGACGTGTACGGGCAGCCGTACGAGGCGATCCCCACCGATCGCGTCTATCCGTACTCGGAGAGCAACCCGCCGCCGAACTGCGACGACGGCGGCCAGACCAAGGCCCCGTACGACGAGGTCGCCGGCAACGCCTTCTACTGCGGCAACGGTGACTTCGTCGCCTACGACGAGCAAGGTCTCCTGCCCAAGCTGCGCGACAACTTCGGCGAGTTCGCGGTGGGCCTCGTGTTCGCCCACGAGCTCGGCCACGCGGTGCAGGCGCGCGTCGGCTACGAACCGTCGGCCACCGTCTACATGGAGCAGCAGGCCGACTGCTTCGCCGGTGCGTGGGCCCAGCACGTCGCCGACAGCAGCGACGAGAACGTGCACCTCTCCAAGGACGACCTCGACAACGCGCTCGCCGGTCTGCTGACCCTGAGCGACCCGTCGGGCATCGACGGCGGACAGGACGGCGCGCACGGCAACGGCTTCGACCGGGTCAGCGCGTTCCAGGACGGCTACGAGGGTGGCGCGCAGGCGTGCGCCGACTACCAGAACAACCCGCCGGACGTGACCGAGTCGGGCTACTCGAGCTACGAGGACCAGGCGTCCGACGGCAACCTGCCGCTCGCCGACCTGGTGCCGACCATCACGTCGAGCCTCGACGACTACTGGACCTCGCAGTCGTCGAAGCTCACCGCACCCACGGTGACCGCGGGCGCCACGGCGACCGACGGCAGCGACGGTGGCGTGCTCACCGACTCGGTGACGTACGACCCGTCGAGCAACACGGTGCACTACGACGCGGCGACGCTGCAGGACGTGCACGACAACATCGGCGACTTCGGCAGTGGTCTGCTCGTTGCGACGGCGTGGGGCTCCTCGGTCGAGAGCCAGCTCGGCAAGACGATCGGGACCGACGCCGCACGCCGCGGCGCCGAGTGCCTGGCCGGCGCCTGGGCGGCGAACACGTCGACCACGCTCTCACCGGGCGATCTCGACGAGGCGGTGACCGTCCTGGTCGCGGCAGGCCATGGGAACACCGATCGAGGGACGGCCTTCGACCGGGTGGCGGCGTTCCGTGACGGGTTCAAGCACGGCCCGTCCAAGTGCGTGCAGTCGAGCTGACTCCCTCTCCCCAGCTCGATCACGGCTCCGGGGGCGTGTGCAACGACGCACATGCCCCCGGAGTTCTTTTTGGCGGAGTTCTCTTTTTGGCGGAGTTCTTTCGTGCCTCTCACGATTGCTCTTCCACAACTCTTACGATGCTCACCGATGATCCTGCGATGCAGGAGATGCCGGCGATCAAGCCTGTCGACCGAGGATGGGGCAGCAACGACATGACCTCGGGACGGGTGCTCGTCGCCGAAGACGACAAGGCGGTGCGCGATTCGATCGTCCGCGCACTCACGTTCGAGGGCTACGCCGTCACCACCGCGGAAGACGGTGCCGAGGCGCTCATGGCGGTGGTCGACACCCAGCCCGACGTGATCGTCCTCGACGTGCTCATGCCCCACGTCGACGGGCTCACCGCGTGCCGCAAGTTGCGCGAGCGCGGTGACCGCACGCCGGTGCTCATGCTCACCGCCCGCCACGAGGTGAGCGACCGCGTCGCCGGCCTCGACGCCGGCGCCGACGACTACCTGGTGAAACCGTTCGCGCTCGACGAGCTGCTGGCGCGCCTGCGCGCGCTGCTGCGGCGCACGAACATGTCGGGCGACGACGAAGTGCTGCGCGTCGGTGATCTCTCGCTCGATCCGGCCCGACGGCAGGTGTGGCGCGGCGAACGAGAGCTCGAGCTCACCAAGACCGAGTTCGATCTGCTCGAACTGCTCCTGTTCAACGCCGGCATCGTGCTCACGCGCGAGCAGATCTACGAGCGCATCTGGGGCTTCGACTTCGAGACGTCGTCGAAGTCGCTCGACGTGTACATCAGCTACCTGCGCCGCAAGACCGAGGAGACCGGCGAGTCACGCCTCATCCACACGGTGCGGGGAGTCGGGTACACGGTCAGACCGTCGTGAGCGAGGGTGTGAGGCAGTCGTGAGTCTGCGCACTCGCCTCACCGTGATCGTGGCGGTGATCGTGGCGGTGGCCGTGGTCGGTGGCGCGTACGCCGCGCACGTGAGCGCGCAGCACGCGCTCAACCAGGAGACCGACAAGTTCCTGCGCGACCGCGCCAACGGCATCGTGCAGCAGCCTCCGGGCAACATCAACTTCGGCGGCGCGCCGACCGACAACGACCGCGACAACCACGGTCCGTACTTCGAGTTCGACGCGCTGCAGCAGATCATCGATCGCGACGGCACGGTCACCAACTCCCTGCCCGGTCAACCGACGCTGCCGGTCGACGCCGAGGACCGTGCGGTCGCGAGCTCCAAATCGGGTTCGCACTACCGCGACGTCACCATCAACGGCGGCCAGTACCGCATGATCACCGCGTCGTTGCGCAACGGCGGCGCGGTGCAGATCGCCCGCAAGGTGTCGGAGACCGACGACGTGCTCGACGTGCTGCGCACCCGGTTGGTGATCATCGCCCTGGCCGGGATCGCGTTCGCCGCGCTGGCGGCGTGGTTGGTGATGCGCCGCGCCACCCGGCCGATCGAGCAGCTCACCGACACCGCCGAGCGCATCGCCGAGACCCAGGACCTCACCACGCCCATCCCGGTGAAGGGCGACGACGAGGTCGGCCGGCTCGCAGCGAGCTTCAACACGATGCTGATCGCGCTCGACACGTCGCGCGAGCAGCAGCAACGGCTGGTGGTCGACGCTAGCCACGAGCTCCGCACGCCGCTCACCGCGGTGCGCACCAACATCGACTTCCTCGGTCACGCGCCGACGCTCGACGCCGACGAGCGGGCGCAGCTCATCGCCGAGACGCGCCTCGAGCTCGACGAGCTCACCAACCTCGTGAGCGAGATGGTGGAGCTCGCCACCGACGTGCGCAGCGAGGAGGCGGTCGAGCCGGTTGCGCTCGCCGACGTGGTCGACGACGTCGCCACCCGCTTCCGCCGTCGCACCGGCACCGACATCGACGTCACGGTGACCGATGCCGGTGTGGTCGACGGGCGCCGCGCCATGCTCGACCGCGCCGTCGCCAACCTGGTCGACAACGCGTTGAAGTTCAGCCCGTCGGGCGCCGCCGTCGACGTGACCGTGCGCGGCACGACCGTCGAGGTCGCCGACCGCGGACCCGGCATCGCCGCCGAGGACCGCGCCCGGGTGTTCGACCGCTTCTACCGCGCCACCAGCGCGCGCACCCTGCCCGGTTCGGGGCTCGGGCTGTCGATCGTGTCGCAGATCGCCACTCTCCACGGCGGCACGGTCACCCTCGACGCCCGCGAGGGCGGCGGCACCGTCGCGCGCCTGTCCCTCTGATCGGGATCAATTCCTGATTCTGCGGTGAGCCCAGGGTTCCTCTTACCTGCGGAGCGCACCATGGAGCTCGTAGCCAGGAAGCGACGAAAGGACCCGAACCGGAAGCGACCCACCTCTCTCCTCAACGATCCTGCCCAGTTCGTGCCGGTACCACCGTCTCCCCTCCCGAGTGGTACCGGCACGAGCGCGCGTCTCTCCTCCCTCCTTCGCGTCCGCTCACTCCGTCCTCGTGTGCGAGAGTGCGACCCATGCGATTCGTGGTCTACGGCGCCGGTGCGATCGGCGGGGTGGTGGGTGGTCGGCTGGCCCAGGCCGGACACGAGGTGGTGCTGATCGCGCGCGGCGACCACCACGACGCCATCCGCGACGAGGGCCTGCGCCTGGTCACGCCCGATGCCGACGAACCGCTCGTGCTCTCGATCCCGGTGGTGTCGCACCCCGCGGGTGTCGACTTCCGCGACGACGACGTCGTGCTCATGGCGATGAAGAGCCAGCACACCGGCAAGGCGCTCAGCGCGTTGCTCGCCTCGGCCCCCGCGAGCATCGCGGTGGTGTGCGTGCAGAACGGCGTGGCCAACGAACCCGCCGCGCTGCGCCTGTTCGAAGACGTGTACGGCGTGTGCGTGGTCTGCCCCGCATTGCACCTCGAACCCGGTGTGGTGGAGGCGAGCGCGTCGCCGGTCACCGGCATCCTCGACATCGGACGCTTCCCCTACGGCGTCGGCCCGCGCGGCGACAAGATCGCGGCGGCGTTCGCGTCGGCGACCTTCGAGTCGGTGGCGCGCGGCGACATCATGCGGTGGAAGTACGGCAAGCTCCTCAACAACCTCGGCAACGCGGTCGACGCGCTGTGTGGGCCCGACCCCGACGCACGTGTCGTGCAGCAGCGGGCGTGGCAGGAGGGTGCGGCGGTGCTCGAAGCCGCGAAGATCGCGGCCGTGGGCCGGGAGGAGGACGCCGCCCGGCGCGGCGAAGGGTTCCAGTGGGGTGGCGACGCCGCCCGCTCCCGCCCAGGTGGCTCGTCGTGGCAGAGCCTGGCCCGGGCGACGGGGTCGATCGAAGCCGACTACCTGAACGGCGAGATCGTGCTGCTGGGCCGGCGGTTCGGGGTGCCGACCCCGGTGAACCTGTTGCTGCAACACCTGGCGGCCGCCGCCGCTCGCGAGGGCGATCGCCCGGGGAGCCTTCCGGTCGACGAACTGATCCAGATGCTGCCCGAGGACGAATGAGCCACTGAATGCTCGGCACGCGCCGTGCCGGCAGATCGGTGGAGGGGTCATGGACGAGGCGGCGACGATGCAGCGGGTCATCGCGCTCACGGGTTCGGTGGTCGACGGGATCGAGCCCGACCAACTCGACATCCCGTCGCCGTGTGCGGCGTGGACGGTCCGTGACGTCCTGAACCACATCACGGCCGGTGCGGAGATGTTCGCGATCTGCGTGCGCGAGGGCGAGGTGTCCGACGAGCAACTCGGCGAGATCATGATGGGCGACCGCCTCGGCGACGACTACAAGGCGTCGTTCCACCGTGCCACCGACGACGCCAACGCCGCGTTCGCGCTTCCCGGGGCCATGAACCGCATCGTGAAGTTGCCGTTCGGCGAGATGACCGCGGGCATGGCGGTGAACATCGCCATCTTCGACGTCACGACGCACGCGTGGGACCTGGCCAAGGCGACCGGTCAGAGCACCGATCTCGACCCCGAGACGGTGGCGATCGCGTACCAGGTCGCGCAGACCATGCTCACCGACGAGTGGCGCAACGCCGGGATGTTCGGTCAGTCGGTGGCGGTGGCCGACGACGCGCCCGTCGCCGACCGCCTCGCGGCATTCGCGGGCCGCACGCCCTGACCATCGAAAATCTGGTCCTCGATCAGAGAGCTGGGAAGGGCCCGCACTCGCGTCCCAGCGCGTGGGCGACCGCTGGGTTCACCACCTGACCGTCGACGGTGTTCACGCCCGCGGCCAATTCGGGATCGCTCGTCGTCGCCGCCTGCACACCCTGCGTCGCGAGCGCGACCACGTACGGCAACGTCGCGTTGGTGAGCGCGTACGTCGACGTGTGCGGCACCGCTGCGGGGATGTTGCCGACCGCGTAGTGCAGGACACCCGCGACCTCGTACACCGGCTCCGCGTGTGACGTCTCGTGGATGTGCTCGACGCAACCGCCCTGGTCGATGGCGCAGTCGACGATCACCGACCCGGCCCGCATCGACCGCACCATGGCGTCGGTGACGACGACCGGCGCGCGTCCACCGGCCACGAGCACCGCGCCGATGACGAGGTCGGCGTCGGCCACCGCGCGCTCGACCGCGAGGCGGTTGCTGGCCAACGTCATGATGCGACCCTTGTGGATCTGGTCGACCCAACGGAGGCGGTCGAGGTCCTTGTCGAGCAGCAGCACCTCGGCTTCCATGCCCTGCGCGATCCACGCCGCGTTCCAGCCCACGTTGCCGGCACCGAGCACGACGACCCGCGCCGGTCGCACGCCGGGTGCACCTCCGAGCAGCACACCACGCCCACCGTGCTCGCGTTCGAGGAAGTGCGAGCCCACCTGCGGCGCCATGCGGCCGGCGACCTCGCTCATCGGGGCGAGCAACGGGAGCGCGCCCGACGCGACCTGCACCGTCTCGTAGGCGATCCCAGTGACGTGCCGGGCGAGCAGCGCGTCGGCAACGGGCGGGTAGGCCGCGAGGTGGAGGTAGGTGAAGAGCACGAGTCCGGGGCGCAGGCGATCGAGCTCGTCGGGCTGCGGCTCCTTCACCTTGAGCACGAGGTCGGCGCGTGCCCACACGTCGTCGGCGTCGGTGACGATCTCGGCGCCCGCGGCGCGGAAGTCGTCGTCGCTGATCGACGAACCCGCGCCGGCATCGTGCTCGACGATCACCGGGACGTCGTGCACCACGAGCTCGTGCACGCCGTCGGGCGTGATCGCGACGCGGTGCTCGCCTTCCTTGCGTTCGCGCGGCACCCCGACCGCGAGCGCCGAGGTCATGAACGGTGCCGCAGTCGATCGGCGAGGTCGCGAGGCGTCGTGACGACGTCGAAGCCGTCGACGGTCGTGAGGTGCTCGCGGTTGCACGCGTGCAACGGATCACCATCACTCCCCACGGCGAAGCGGTTGAGGGCCACGACGACCGGAAACGCCGCCAGCGCGCCGGCCGAGAGCCGCACCGCGTTGATCGTGCCCAGGCCGGCGTCGGCGACGAGCACGACGAGGTCGGGCGCGAGCAGCTGCGCGAGGTCGACGTTGTCGCCGTCGGCGCTGATCGGGGAGCGCGGACCACCGACTCCTTCGACCAAGCCGACGTCGACCGAGCTCGGCCATGCGATCCCGCCCGCCAGATCGGCGGTGGTGAACGCCGGGAGCCCGAGCTCGCGTGCGGCCATGGGTGGTGCCCACGCCAAGGGCAGCGTGCGCGCGGGCGGGCAGACCGCGTCGGGCTCCTCGCCGGTGGCGGCCGCCAGCACCTCGCCGTCGGTGACGTCGCCGGGATCACCCGACTGCACCGGCTTGCGGGCCGCAACCTGCACCCCGGCGGCGCGCAGCTCGCGCGCGACCGCGGCGGTCCACCAGGTCTTGCCCACCTCGGTCGCGGTGCCGGCCACGAACACGAGCGTGCGCGGCCTCGCCGCGGTCATGCCGCGTTCACGGGAACAGCTCGGCGAGCGCGGCGGCGAGCGCGTCGATCTGGTCGGGGGTGTGGTCGGCGGACAGCGCGACCCGCAACCGCGACGTGCCCGGCGGCACCGTGGGCGGGCGGATGGCGGTGACCAGGAAGCCGCGCGTCGCGAGCGCGTCGGCTGCTTCGAGCGCGCGCGTCTCGCTGCCGCACACGTAGGGCACGACCGGTGACGGATGCCCCGGGCGCAGACGGTCGACGTTGGCGCGCAGGCGGTCGCGCAGGGCATCACCCTCGGGGGAGCGCAGGACGCGCAGCGCGGCCAACGCGGCGGCGGCATCGGCGGGGCTCGACGCGGTGGTGAAGATGTAGGCGCGGGCGCGGTTCACCAGGAGATCGGTGTAGCGGCGCGGCCCGGCCACGAAGCCGCCGAGCGCGCCGAGGGTCTTCGACAGCGTGCCCACGCGCAGCACGGTGACGTCACCACCATCGCGTGAAGCCACCTCGAAGGGCGGCGAGAGCACGCTGTGGGCTTCGTCGAGCACGAGCAGCGCGCCGTGGTGCGCGCACACGTCGAGCAGCTTGTCGACCGGCGCGACGTCGCCGTCCATGGAGAACGTGGTCTCGGAGACGACGATCGCGCGCGGTCGCGTGTTGGCGCGCAGCAGCTCGTCGAGGTGAGCGGCGTCGAGGTGGCGGTAGACCGCGAGGGGTGCGCCGGCGAGGCGGCGACCGTCGATGAGCGACGCGTGGTTGAGCTCGTCGGAGCACACCAGCGTGTCGGGACCGGCGAAGGTGGTGAGCACGCCGAGGTTGGCGGCGAAGCCGGTGGTGAACAGGACCGCGGCCTCGGTGTCCTTCCACACCGCGAGCTCGGCCTCGAGCTCGTGGTGCACCGGGCGCGAGCCCACGATGAGCCGCGCCGCGCCCGCACCCGTGCCCCAGCGGTCGATGGCGGCGTGGGCGGCGGCGACCACGGCCGGGTGGTGCGTGAGCCCGAGGTAGTCGTTCGACGCGAACGACACGAGGCCGTCGGGTGCCGACGGGTCGAACGCGCGCGGCGCGCGCCACTGCCCGGCGTCGACGATCTGCTGCGCGGCGAGCGCGGCCCACTCGTCCCAGTCGCGGGTCACGCGGTGCCGCCCTCGGTCACCTCGTCGAGCGCGTCGGTGAGCGCGTGCACGATGCGGTGCAGCTCCTCCGACGTCACCGTGAGCGGCGGCATGAGCACGACGACGTCGCCGAGCGGGCGCAGCAGCACGCCGCGGTCGACCGCGGCCGCGCACACGCGCCGACCCCAGCGCAGGCCGTCGGTCGGTGGCGCGAGCTCCACGCCGCCCATCAGCCCGCGGAGGCGGACCTCCTGCACCGCGGGGTGCGGGGCGACGCGGTCGTCGAGCAGGCCGCGCAGCTCGTCGCTGCGGGCGCGCACGTTGTCGAGCACCGACCAGGCGTCGAGCAGCTCCAGGTGACGGAGCGCCACCGCGGCGGCGAGCGCGTTGCCCGAGTACGAGTGACCGTGGTACAGCGTGCGCTCGGAGAGGTCGGGGCCGAGGAACGCGTCGAACACCCGCCCGCTCGCCACCGTGGCCGACATCGGGAGGTACCCCGCGGTCAGGCCCTTCCCGAGCACGAGCAGGTCGGGACGCAGGTCGCCCTGCTCCGACGCGAACAGCGAGCCGGTACGGCCGAACCCGGTGGCCACCTCGTCGCAGATGAGCAGCACATCGTGCTCGCGGCAGGCGGCGCCGAGGGCGCGCAGGCCGTCGGGGTCGGCGAGTTGCATGCCGGCCGCGCCCTGCACCAGCGGCTCGACGATCACCGCCGCCAGCTCGGAGGCGTGCGTTGCCACCATCGCGCACGCGGTGGCGAAGCACGCGGGATCGGTGAAGGCGGGCGCGCGCAACACGGGGAAGCGCAACGGATCGAAGAGCGCAGTGCCGAACCCACCGTCACCGAGCGAAAGCGCGCCGATGGTGTCGCCGTGGTACGCGCCGCCGAAGGCGAGGAACTGGGTGCGGCCGACGACACCACGGTTGACCCAGTACTGGAACGCGATCTTCAGCGCTTGTTCGACCGCAGCCGCGCCGTCGGACGCGAAGAGGAAGTGGGGATCGTCGACCGGCACGACGCGCGCCAGCGCCTCGGCCAGCTCGACCACGACGACATTGCCGTTGCCGAGCATGGTGGAGTGCGCGCCGCGGTCGAGCTGGGCGCGCACGGCGTCGTCGAGCTCGGGCACGTGGTGGCCGAGGGTGTTGACCCACAACGAGGAGATGGCGTCGAGGTAGCGACGGCCGTCGAC
>DASXXX010000021.1:0-5317 GCA_036502765.1 Acidimicrobiia bacterium
TCCGGGGCTTGAGCCCGGGGGACGCGAGACTGAAGCTGATCGAGCGCATCTCCCAGAACAAGAGACCGAGATGCAGCACGAGGACTGACACGACGAACACGTCGAGGTTCACGGCGTCGATCTGCTCCACCAGCAGACCCACGCCGAAGATGACCATGAGCCACACGACGAACCCGCCCAACGAGACGGCCATGATCATCGCGGGTGAGATGCGTGCTGCCCAACCGAGCAACGCGCCGGTGATGAGGAAGTTGGCGAGCACGACCACGAGGGCGAGCGCGACACCGAGCGCGCCTCCCACTCCCTGCCAGATGCCGACGGCGATGATCGCCACCGGCGCGACCCAGAGCGCGTGCCGAACGATGTCCTTGGCGATGCGCGACTCGATCATGTCAGGATCGGGGACCGACAGGTCGGGAACCGACATGTCGGAAGGGAAGCCGGGTTCGGTCATCGCGTACCTCCCGAATCAGAGGTCGACTTCGACGTCGAGCGCGCCCACGGCTTGCCCTCGTCGTTGATCTCACTGCGAGCGCGGTACTTGTAGTACTGGTTCGCGTACGTCCCGACCGCGCCGAACACGAACCCGATGATCAGGAACAGCGGCGCAGTGCCCCAGCTGCTGTCGGCCCACAGACCGAGCAACGTGAGGAGGACGGTGGGGACGACGAGTTCGAGGCCATTGGCAAAGGCCTCGCCGCGGTACTTGTCCTCACTGCGCGCCGCCTTGGGCACGAACAGCCAGCGAGCGAATCGTCGGAGCCGGGGTTTCACCGGCGATTTCCTCCCCCGAGTGGACGCTTCGTTGCGACCCACTCCCGCTTGTGAATACAAGCACAAGCTAGTGCGCGGCCCCGCGAATCGTCAAACCGGAGCGACCTCCCGGCGACATTTTTTCAGCCGCCACCGCGGGATTCCCGCCGGGGCGCGAGCTCGACCACGTCGGCCCCCAGGTCGTCTGCTCCGTCCTCGGCCGCCGGGGCCGCCCGGGCGGTGCGGACACCGGGATGGAAATAGATGTAGAGGAGCAGCCCCAGTGCGATCACGGCCAGAGGCACGAGCGAGTTTCCGTGGTTGGTGAACGTGGGCAGCAGCACCACCGCCGAGAGGATCGCCGTCCACAACCAGAGGATCACGACTGCCCGGCGGGGCCCGTGGCCCATCCGCATGAGCCGGTGGTGGAGGTGCTCGTGGTCGGCCTGCGCGAACGACTGCCGTCGCCAGACGCGACGGAGGAACGAGAACGCGGTGTCGAACATCGGCACGCCGAGGATCACCAGCGGGATGACGAGCGGCGCGAAGAAGAAGTAGGTCTGCCCGCTGAACGGGTCGGCGGTGCGACCGCCGACGGTGATGGTCGTCGTCGCCAGCAACAGCCCGAGGAACATGGCACCGGCGTCGCCCATGAAGATGCGCGCGGGGTTGAAGTTGTGGGGCAGGAAGCCCACGCAGATCCCGACCGTGATCGCGGCCACCAACGGCCCCATGTTGGAACCCTCGAGCAGCCCGGCCTTGAACAGGCGGTCGGCGTAGAGGAACATCGCCGCGCCGGCGATGATCACGATCCCGCACGCGAGCCCGTCGAGACCGTCGATCAGGTTGATCGCGTTCGCCATGACCACGACGGTGAGGACGGTGACGAGCGGCGCGAGGTCGGGCGAGAGCACCACGTACTCGTACGTCGCGAACGGCACCCGGAAGTACAACATCGTCACGCCGAGCAGCGAGAGGATGCTGCCGCTGAGCACCTGTCCCGCGATCTTCGCCGGCGGTGACACGTCGCGCAGGTCGTCGATCGCTCCGACCACGAACATGACCGCGGCGGCGAGCAGCAGCCCGAGCGGTTCGGTGTCGTCGGCGAAGATCTCGTGGAACTGCCCGAGTTGGGACGCGACGGCCAGGGCGACGAGGAAGCCGGCGAACATCGCCGCACCGCCGAGGGATGGCGTGGGCTTGGTGTGGACGCTGCGCGGTCCGGGCATCGCGATGGCGCCGATGCGCGGGGCGACCCAGCGCATGACGAACGTCAACAGGAAGGTGACCGCGGCCGCGATGCCGGCGACGGTGAGGTACCCGCGCACCTAACCCTCTCCCCCGTCACGGCGTGGGGGGACTGGCGCCTCGGGCGGGAACGCACCCTTCACGCAGAGGAGCCCCTGCTCCCCTCGCTGGCGCTCGGGTCGGCACTTCGTGCCGGGTCTCCTCTGCCGGGTGCTACCTCCCGCCCGAGTCACCTGTCCCCCCAAGCCTCGTCCATCTCGTTCTTTGCCGCCCTTACGCGATTGCGGGATAGGGGGTGAAGGAGGAGCAGAGGTCGGCGGCTTGGGACTTGACTTGTTGGGCGATGTGTTCGTCGTCGACCTTGCGGAGCACTTCGGCGATGAGGGTGGAGACGGTCTGCATCTCGGGTTCCTTCATGCCGGCGGTGGTGACGGCGGCGGTGCCGAGGCGGAGGCCGCTGGTGGTGAAGGGCTTCTCGGGGTCGTTGGGGATCGCGTTCTTGTTGCAGGTGATCCCGGCCCGGTCGAGGGCTTCCTGGGCCACCTTGCCGGTGACGCCGAAGGGGCGCAGGTCGACGAGCATCAGGTGGTTGTCGGTGCCGCCCGACACGATGCGGAAGCCTTCGGCCGCGAGGGCTTCCGAGAGGGCGTTGGCGTTGGCCACGATCTGGTTGGCGTAGGTCGTGAAGGCGGGCTGTTGCGCCTCTTTGAACGCGACGGCTTTGGCCGCGACGACGTGCATGAGGGGGCCGCCCTGGAGGCCGGGGAACACGGCCTTGTCGATGGCGGCGGCGTACTCCTCGCGGCACATGATCGCCCCGGCGCGTGGACCGCGCAGCGTCTTGTGCGTGGTGGTGGTGACGACGTCCGCGTACGGCACCGGGGAGGGGTGGGCACCACCGGCGATCAGGCCCGCGATGTGGGCGGCGTCGACCATGAGGAGCGCGCCGCATTCGTCGGCGATCGAGCGGAACGCCTCGAAGTCGATGGTGCGCGGGTAAGCCGTGGCACCGGCGATGATCAACTTGGGGCGTTCGGCCATCGCGATGGCGCGCACTTCGTCGTGGTCGATGCGCTCGGTGTCGCGGTCGACGCCATAGGCGACGAAGTCGTAGAGACGGCCGCTGGCGTTGACCGGCGAGCCGTGGGTGAGGTGGCCGCCCTGGTCGAGGCGCATGCCCATGACCTTGTCGCCGGGCTCGAGCAGCGCGAGGTAGGTGGCCATGTTGGCGTTGGCGCCCGAGTGGGGCTGCACGTTGGCGTGGTCGGCGCCGAACAGCTCGCACAGCCGTGTGCGGGCGAGCTCTTCCGCCTCGTCGACCACCTGGTTGCCGCCGTAGTAGCGCTTCGCCGGGTAGCCCTCGGAGTACTTGTTGGTGAGCACCGAGCCTTGCGCGGCGAGGACCGCACGCGAAGTGAAGTTCTCCGACGCGATGAGCTGGATGGTGGTGTTCTGCCGCTCGGTCTCCCGAGTGATGATGTCGGCGATCACCGGATCGGAGCCCCGCAGCTCGTCGAAATCGGTCGTCACAGGATCTCTCCGTTCTCGAGCGCGGTGAGCTCGTCGATGCGGCGTTGGTGGCGGCCACCCTCGAACCCTGTCGTGAGCCAGATCCGCAGGATCTCGTCGGCCAGGCCCTCCCCCACCACACGCGCGCCGATCGACAGCACGTTGGCGTCGTTGTGGCGACGCGAGAATTCCGCGGTGTAGAGGTCGTTGCAGAGCGCGGCGCGCACGCCCTTCACCGTGTTGGCCGAGAGTTGCTCACCCTGACCGCTGCCGCCGAGCACGATGCCCCGGTCGGCGTCGCCCCGCGCGACCGCGCGCCCGACGCGCGAGCAGTAGATCGGGTAGTCGACCGATTCCTCGGAGTTGGTGCCGAGGTCGGTGACGTCGTGCCCGTCGTCCCGCAGGACGGCGATGAAGTGCTCCTTCAGGCGGAAACCCGCGTGGTCGGAGCCGATGGTGATGCGCAATGGGAGCTCCCGCAACGAGAACGCGAACGGCCAGTGTAGGAGTGCCCGGGTGCCGTCGGTCGGAGCGAAAGCAGGCCTCGCCCCTCAGCCTCCCCGGTCGTGTCACACCCCGTCCGTAGCCTGGGTCGGGTGGAGCCCCAACCACTCCCCCGGGTGACCCCCTACCTGCTGCGGCGGGCCGACGCGATGTGCGCGCGCCGGCTCGCGCGCGCGTTCGAGGGCGGTGAGCGCTCCCATGACCCGGTGCACCGGTCGCGCCTGCGCGACGCGTTCCTGGCGGCGGTGCGCGACGTGCACGCCGAGCTCTCCGTGCCCGCCGCGGCCGACTTCGCCGACATCGGTGACCGGCTCGACCCCGAGGTCCTCCCCGAGGAGCGGGCCGTCCTCGAGCAGGCCGGGCGTTGGTACGTCGCCATGTTCGGCGACCGCCCGGCGCGCTGGGACGACTCCGGCACCGACCAGCCCACCGACCGCGGCGGGCTCCGCGTGGGGGGCTGGATCGACCTGCCGCTCCGGACCCCCGACGACGGCTTCGAGCTCCGCCAGTTCGAGCTCTGGGGCCGCCGCGTGCCCCCCACCGACCCGCTCGAGCTCGAGGCCCTGCGGGTGGCGTTCCTCCGGCTGACCCCGTGGCTCGACGGCGCGCAGGTGCGTGTCGCCTGGGCCGACCTCGTGCGGGGTCTGCTCGTCGAACGAGTGGTCGAGCCCGACGAACGGTCGACCACCACCGACTGGTTCGACGAACGCGTCTCGGTCGTGCGCGAGCGCGCCGCCGACCCCGTCGCGCGCAGCGGCAGCGACTGCGGCGGCTGCGCGGTCGTGGCGGGCTGCCCCGAACACCGCAAGGGCGCGCACTACGGCCGGAAGGCCGATCTCCTCCCGGGGATCCTGCACGTCACACCGACCGGCCTCGACACCTGGCGTCGTTGCGCGCGCGAATGGCGCGATCACCAGCTGTTCGGCATCCCCGCCAGCGACACCGATCCCGGCGGTGTCCACGGCCAGCAACTGCACGACGCACTGCACATGATCCACGTGGAGGGGTCGTGTCACGATCTCGAACACGTGGGCGACGTGCTCGTGCGGCGCGGGCTCGACCACGACGATCGGTTGTGGGGTGAGATCGAACGCCACACCGTCCGGTGCCCGAGCCCGGCCGAGGCCGTCGGCCACGAGATCACACGGGCGCGCTTCTCGTCGCACCCCACCACACCGTTCATGGCGACGGCGCGGATCGACGCGCTGTGGGTACACGACGGCCTCCTCGACGCGCGCGACTTCAAGAGCGGTCAGGTCTGGAGCGAGCGCGTCGCCGACGACAAGCAGGCGCGCCTGCAGGC
>DASXXX010000022.1:0-4020 GCA_036502765.1 Acidimicrobiia bacterium
CGACGTCATCGACACGTGGTTCCGGGGCAGCGATTCGGCGAACCTTCTGCTCTCGTTGCGCTACGTCGCGGCCATCCTCGCGTCGCTCGAGCGGGACGAGCCGGCCGCGGTCCTCTACGGCGCGCTCCAGGCCGCGGGCGCCGTCGCGGCGCTGCCGTTGGAGCCGTCGAGCGCCGGTGAGTTCGCGCTGGTGGTGACCCGCGTGACGGAACGGCTCGACGCCACGGTGCTCGCCGACGCGATCGAGCGCGGCCGCAGCCTCAGCGATGACGAGGTGGTGCGCTACGCGCTCTCGGAGCTCGACGCGTCGTAGGCGAGGTCGATGGTGAGGGCGGCGGTCCAGGAGAACTCGGGCGCGCCGTGGCCGGTACCGGTGGTCGGGGAGAAGTACTCGGCGAAACCCCCGTCCTCCACCAACTGCAGCGTGCGGGCGCGCAGGTCGGCGGCGAGGTCGTCGTGGCCTCGGCGCCCAAGTGACTCGATGATCGCCCAGTTGGTGTTCACCCAGGTGGGGCCGGCCCAGTAGCGGTGGTCCTGGAAGTGGCGGGCCTCGAGCGGGACGCTCGGCACCGGATACGCCGACCAGTAGGCCGCCGGATCCTGCAGCCGGGCGACGAGCTCGTCGATGTGCGTGTCGGAGGTGAGCAGGGGAAGGAAGGTGGCGATGGTCCGGTCGCTCATGGGTGCGTGGGTCACTGCGTGGCGGGAGCAGTACTCGTGCGTCGGCGCGTGCCACAGGAGCTCGAGCGCGTCGGCTTGCGCGTCGATCAGCGGATCGAGGTCACCCACGTCGTCGACCAGCGCGCGCAGCGACTGGTTCGCCGCCGCGAAGAACGCGTTGAACGCGAGGTCCTCGACGAGGACGGCGCGGTCGTCGCGCGGGATCCGGGCGAGGTCGAAGTCGTAGTGGGAGAGGTGTATCGCGAGCGCGAGCATGCGCAGACCGTCGTCGTCGGACGCGCGCTCGCTGGCGGGGAGTTGGCGCGTGTCGTAGCGCAGTGAGCGGAGCAGCGACGCGAGCCGGAGCTTCTCCGCAGCGCGGACCCACCACGGCATGCGCATCTCCTCGAGTGCGCGCATCCACGGTGGGGTGGAGTCGAGCCCGCACTCCCACGGATGGATGAGCGTGATCAGCGATGAGTCGCCGAGACGGCGTTCGCGGAACAGCCACCGGTGGTGGTCGAGGAGCTTGGGCGCGAGCTCGGCCACGAACGTGTCCTTCTCTTTCGCGGGCAGTGCCGCGGCGACGCGCTCGACCGCGATGGCGACGAGCGGCGGCTGCGTGATGCAGGTCGTCGCGACGTCACGCGGCGCGCCGGCGCGCGTCCGCGACTTCCACACGCGCTTGCTGCCGACGTCGCCCGATGCGTCCGCGAAGATCATGTGCGGGAGCATCCCGTTGTCCCACTGGCCGCGAAACAGCGCGCGCAGCTCGTCGGCGGCGCGCTGTGGGTCGAAGCGGGCGATGCCGATGGCGGTGAAGCACGAGTCCCACAGCCACTGGTGCGGGTAGAGCCGCACCGACGGGCACGTGTAGTCGCCGGCCCGGTTGCGGTCGAGCACGGCGCGGGCGCGCCGGATCAATTCGTCGTGGTCGGTCATTCAGGCTCGTGGCAGACGGCTTCGACGTTGTTGCCGTCGGGATCGCGCACGAACGCGCCGTAATAGGAGGCGTGGTACTCGGGCCAGACCCGGGGCGCGTGGAGCACCTCGGCATCGGCGCCGACCGCGGCGTCGAAGAAGGCGCGCACCGCGGCCCGGTCGGTCGCCACGAAGGCGATGTGGATCGGGCGGTTGATCCCGTCGGCGAGTGGGTTGACCCAGAACGACGGGCGGTCGGGCGTGCCGAAGCCGATGACCTCGCCGAAGTCCATCTGCCGGCTGCCCCCGAGCGGCGCGAGCACGGTGTCGTAGAAGGCGGCGGCGGTCGGGACGTCGGCGCACTGGATGGCGAGGTGATCGAGCATCCCCGGATGCTACGACCCTTGCCGCACAAGGGGTGCGGGCCGGGCGATAACTGTCTCACCCCCCGTGCACACTGCAGATCGAGCGGGCGCTCGAACCGAGTGCAGGAGTGGTGGCGATGAGTGCACAATCGATTCTCTTCCCAATCGAACGAGACGGCGTGGGCCGGGTCCTGGTGACCGACGGCGTGGTCTACGTGCGGGAGCTCGACGAGTCCGACGACGAAGTCGTGCGGGTCGTCGCCGAGTCCGACGATCCCGTCGCCGCGGTCGGCCACTGTCTCCGGGTCGGGGCGCGGGCGCTGCGGGCCGCGCACGTGAGCGTCGACGTCAACGTGATCGAGCGCTCGTTCTCCGAGCTCGAGGCGCGCTTCGAGGCGAAGGTGAGCGACGCGGTCGACGAGATCGCGCGCGCGTCGTCGGGCCTGCTCGACTCGGAAGACGGCGCGCTCACCGGCACGCTGTCGTCGTTCCACCTCGAGCTCTCGCAGCTGCTCGGCGACACCTTCGATGCCGACTCGAAGTCGAGCGTGCTCTCGAACATCGAGTCGCTGGTGCTCGGCACGATGAAGGGGCTCATCACGCCCGACATCGCCGACAGCCCGATGGGTCGGCTGAAGTCGGAGCTGGTCGACACCGTGCAGCGCGAGGTGGGCGAGATCGCCGATGAGGTGCGCCGCGTCACCGACCACCTCGGCATCCTTGACGCCACCGAAGAGGTCTACGAGCAGACCACGGCCAAGGGCTTCGACTACGAGGACCTGGTCGACGAGTGCGTCGCCACGCTCGCCGCGGGCTACGGCGACCTCGCCGAGGTCACCGCGAAGCAGTCGGGGTCGCGCGCGTCGCAGGTGGGCGACGAAGTGGTCACCGTCAACCGTGAAGACACCCATGGCACGGAGGCGCGGTTCGTCCTCGAGATGAAGAACCGGCCGCTCAACATGCGCAAGACCATGGCCGAGCTCGACGAAGCACTCGCCAATCGCGACGCGCTCGCCGCCATCGCGGTGTTCCGGTCGCAGGAGCAGGCGCCCACCGCGGTGCCGTTCGCCCACTTCGACGACAAGGCGATCGTGGTGCTCGACCCCGACGACGAAGACGAGTCGGCGCTGCGCCTCGCCTACATGTGGGCGCGCTGGACCGTGCGCAAGGGTCTCGCGGTGAGCGAGGAGGCCGAGGTCGACCTCGAGCGGGTGCGCTGCCTGCTCGACGATGCGGCGCGTGCGCTGGAGCGCCACACCGCGATCAAGCGCTTCCACACCCAGGCCAAGAAGAGCATCGACCAGGCCGCCGACCAGGTGCGCGACCTGGTCGGCGAGGTGCACGAGACCCTCGACTCCCTCGACGCCGAGCTCCGCGCCTGACCCGCACGCTCCAACCACTGGCGGGCGTCGTCGTGGCCGCGGTGCGCCTGTAGCGTCGCGGCGGGGCTGGTTCGTCGACGAGGGACGTGGTCATGCGGGTCATGGTGCTGGGCGCGGGGTTCGGTGGGCTCGAGGTCACGACCCGGTTGTCCGAGGAGCTGGGCGACGAGGTCGAGGTCGTGCTGATCGACCAGACCGAGGGCTTCGTGTTCGGGTTCTCGAAGCTCGACGTGATGTTCGGCCGCACGACCGCTGACGCGGTGTTCCACCCGTACGCCGACATCGTGAAGCCCGGCGTGCAGTTCGTCCGGGCCGCGATCCGGTCGATCGACCCGACGAACAAGCGCGTCGAGACCGACGCCGGCACCTTCGAGGGCGACGTGCTCGTGATCGCGCTGGGCGCCGACCTCGAACCCGCGGCCACCCCGGGGCTGGTGGAAGGCGGAAACGAGTTCTACACGGAGGCGGGTGCGTTCGCGACCCGTGACGTGCTGGCCGGGTTCGAGGGCGGCAACGTGATCGTGGGCGTCACGTCCACACCGTTCAAGTGCCCGCCCGCGCCGAGCGAGACCGCGCTGCTCGTGCACGACCTGCTGGTCGAGCGCGGCGTGCGCGACCGATCGACGGTGTCGCTGGTGATGCCGTTGCCGGTGCCGATCCCGCCGTCGCCGGAGGCGTCGCAGGCGCTGCTC
>DASXXX010000023.1:0-9643 GCA_036502765.1 Acidimicrobiia bacterium
GCGTCTACCGCTCAGAACAAGCGCGTACCACTGCACTTGACCGATGGCTCCACCTCTACAACCATCACCGAGCCCACACCGCTATCGGCGGCAACCCACCCATCAGCCGCGTCAGCAACGTTCCTGGGCAGCACAGCTAGCTCGCGTCGATCTCCCCGGCCATCCCGCTCGGGAGATGCAGCACGCACGCGTATTCGTACGTACCGGCCGCCGGCACCGAGTACGTGTAGCTGCGCGCCGCGGGCGGGGGGCCCTGCTTCGTCTTCGGCGGCAACCATCCCGTGTTGAGGTAGGTGTCCCGGGCGAGGGCCTGGGGCGAGGGCCCCGGCTGCGGTTGCACCACGTTGTCGGCCGTCGGGATGGTGGGCACCAGTGGACCGCCGAAGCTGGCCGTGTGCGGCGCCGCGGAGTTGTTCACGAACGTGACCTGGTCGCCCGACTTCACCTTGCGGGGCGTGGGCGAGAACGCGAGCACGTCGGTGTGCGGAGTGGAAGCGCCCATCTCGACGGTGTAGGTGCTGGTGCCGTCGGCGTTCTTGGTGGTCTTGGGCTTGGCCTTGAGGAGCTTGGCCTTGGCCGCCTCGCCTTCCTTGAGGTACTTGGCCGTCTCCTGCTTGCCGGTCTTGGTGATCTTCTGCTGCGAGTCCTGCGTGTCACCGGTGACGGTGATGGTGCCGGCCATGTTCGGGTGCAGCACGCAGTAGTAGGTGTACGTACCGGTCTTGCCGAACGACATCGAGAACTTCTGCACCTCCGACGTGGGACCGAGTGGGAGCACGCCTGAGTTCACGAGCGTCGTGCCGTCGTAGGGCCCGGTGGCCGGCGTGGGGAAGGTGAGCGTCGGGTCGGCCTCGGTGCTCGGCGGCACGGTGGCACCCGGCGGCACGAAGGTGACCGAGTGCGGCTCGGGACCGGCGATGTCCCAGGTGACCATGGTGCCGGTGGCGACCTTGACCTTCTCGGGGAGGAACTCGAGGACCGCGATGTTCGGATCCTTGGGGTCGTTGAGCCCCGCGACCAGTGACACCTCGGTCGGTGCCGCGACCGCGCGTGGTGTGGCGGCCTGGACTGGACTGGCTTGGATGGGGGCCGCGACCGCGACCAGTCCGAGGACCGAGAGAGTGACGACGAACACTGCGCGCATTCGAAGCGAGCCGAGCTTCACGAGACGAAACCTCCGAGGGGTGTGAGCCTCGGGAAACTACCGCACCGCGCCGCGCTCCTTGTTCATCAGCCGTCGGTGACGAGCACCGTGCGCAACGACGCGAGCGAGGTGTCCGAGATGCCCGCGTCGCGCGCCCATCCTTCGGCGTTGCCGTGGGTCGCACGCACCGCGCCGAGGAAGGTTTCCATCGACGCCGCTTCGGCCCGACCGACGCGCTCGAGCATCGGCGTGACCGGTTCCGGGAAGTCGCCCGAGGCGCGGATGCGCTCCATCACGAGCCCCATGCGGTCGTCGGTGAGCGTGTAGTCGTGCACGATCACGTCGTCGGGCACGCCCACCAGCGACAGCACGAGTGCCGCGACCATGCCGGTGCGGTCCTTGCCCGCGGTGCAATGGAACACCGCGGGGAGGTTGTCGCGCGACGCGAGGTGCTCGATCACCTCGGCCAGGGTCTCGGTGCGTTCGGCCAGGCTGTCCACGTAGTGACGACCGAGATCACCCTCGGCCAGCGCCGGTGGCAGCACGCGCCCTGCAGCCGCGTCGCCGTGACTCAAGGGCGCGTGCAACCACTGCATGTCGGTCGCTTCGAGCGGGCCGCGCCCGGTGCGGTCGAGCTCCACCGACGAGCGGAGGTCGATCACCGTGCGCATCCCGAGCTCGGTGAGCAGGTCGACGTCGCTCGGCACGAGGTGGTGGAGTGCGTCGCTGCGGAACATCACGCCGGTGCGGGTCGTGCCCCCGTCGTGGGTGGGGAGCCCACCGAGGTCGCGGAAGTTGAAGGCCCCGTCGAGCGGGACGAAGCGGTGTTCGTGTGTCGTCACGGCCTCACCGTAGGCAGCCGCAGGTGGCCGGAGGGTTGCCGGCCGGCAAACGTCAGTTGATGGCGGTGAGGTTCGGTGCCACCGCGATGCTGTGGCCGTCGATGCAGATGCAGTCACGACCGGCGTCCTTGGCCGCGAACAACGCCCGATCGGCTCGGAGGAGCAGGTCCTCGAAGTCGGACGCGACGGTCGACTCGGCGACGCCGTAGCTCGCGGTGAACGACGGTACGTCGCCGCGGCGCGTCGTTCGCGCCAACGATTCCCGCACGCGGTCCATGATCTCGACCGCTTCGGCGAGGTCGACGCCCGGGAGCAGCACGGTGAACTCCTCGCCGCCGTACCGGCACACCAGATCCTCGGCGCGCACGGACTCGCGCAGCGTCTCGGCGAAGACCCGCAGCGCGCGGTCGCCGGTCTCGTGGCCGTGGGTGTCGTTGAGGCCCTTGAAGTGGTCGAGGTCGGCCATCACGAACGCGTAGTCGGTGCCGTTCGAGCGCAGGATGCGCGCGCGGTTCTCGAAGCTGCGGCGGTTCATGAGTCCGGTGAGCCCGTCGGTCATCGCCTGCAGCTGGGTCTCCGCCATGATGCGCAGCATCCCGAGTCGGTTCCCCGAGAGATTGGCGAGCACCTGCAGCGCGCCGGCGGCGACGTCGTCGAGGGGCTCGTCGATCGGGCCCGTCGCGTGCACGACGCCGACGGTGCGACCCATGATCGACACCGGCACGCACACCGCGGAGAAGGTGTCGGGGCCACGACCACGCAGCATCGGGCAGCCGTCGAGCGCGTCGCTGTCGGGAAAGACCTGCGTCTGCGCTCGCCGCGCCGCGACGCACTGGTCGGGCGACGCGACGGGACACTCGTGCGCAGCGCCGACCGGACCACCGTCGGGCACGACGGACACGACGCGGTCGAGATGCGCGTGGCTGTTGTCGGCGAGCAGGAGCTCCACCGACGACTCGGGGACCGCGAGCTGCAGGCCGCGCCGGATGGTGTCGAAGGCCGCGCTCTCGTCGTCGGACATCTCGAGTGCACGCGCCAACTTCGCCTCGAAGTCGCGCCGACGGGCGTCGCTCTCCATGAGCCGTTCCTGCACGGCTGACTCGAGCGCGATCCCCATGCCCCGCCGTTGGGTCACGAGGTAGAGCGCGTAGAGCAGTGGTCCACCGACGGCAACCGTCGCCAGACCTACTGCGCACGCCATCTCGATGACGCCGCCGTCGTCGACGATCGCGGCGGCGATCGCACCGGCAGCGAACCCGCTCACGACGAACAGCGCGGTGAGGCCCCCGAGCAGTCCCCTCACGCCGCGCCGCACGGCCACCCGGGCCGCGGCCACGTCGTCTTCGGTCACCGCGCGCTGCGCGAGCTCGGCCATTCCTGAGTGCCCCTGGCAGATCCGAGAGGCCCCCACCGGTCCTCTCTGGACAATTGGTGTCGACCGGGATCGGCCCCACCTTGACCGGTGCCTTTCGGGCTGCTCTCAGCCGGGGATCAGGCCAGCGATCGGGCCTGAAGATCAGGCCGGTGATCAGCCCAGCGAGAGGGCGAGCAACGGGTCGATCGGCAGCCCGTGGAGGCGAACCTCGAAGTGGAGGTGGGGCCCGGTCGACATCCCGGTGGAGCCCACCAACCCGATCACCTGGTCGGCGTCGACGTGCTGGCCGACCGACACCAGCACCTGGCTCTGGTGGCCGTAGAGGGTCGCCATCGAGCTGCCGTGGTCGATGACGACGCAGTTGCCGTAACCGCCGCAGTCGCCGGCAATCACGACGACGCCGTCGGCGGCCGCGTGGATCTGGGTGCCCGACGTTCCCGCGAGGTCCATCCCTGGATGGAACCCGGCACCACCACCGAGAGGATCGTTGCGCAGGCCGAAGGGCGACGCGAGCTCCGCACCGGGAAGGGGCCCGTGGAGGCCACCCACGACGATGGGGTCGGGTTGGCCGGCCTGCGCAGCGAGCAGCGTGGCGGTGACGCCGTCGGGACGCGCCCGCACGGCGTCGGATCCGAGCTCGCCTTCGATCGCCGACTCGGCTGCCGCGCGGTCGGACATCGCGTCCTTGACCGACTGCGTCTGCGCGCTGAGCCGTTCGTCGAGATCGGCGGCCGCGGCCTCGGCACTCATGCGCGCCTTCTTCGCGTCCTTGCGATCGGACTCGTACCGACGGCGAACGACTCGGAACGTGTCGAGGCGCCGGTCGAGCACGGCACTGCGAGCGCGGCGATGCCCGGTTGCGCGCACTGCGTCATCGGCGGAGAGACCGGCCTGTGCGAGACCGAAGATCTCGTGCGCGGCCGCGGCCGACTCGACCGCGCGTGCTTGGTCGAGCGCGTCCTTCGCGACCTGCCGCTGACGGGCGAGGTCGACCTGCACGAAGCGGCCGAGCGCGTACGCGTCGGTGGCGCGTTGCAGCTGATCGACCAGTGCGCGCTGGCGCGCCGACAACGACGCGAACTCCGGGCGCGCCTGGAGCGCTTCACCGGGGTCGAGCTTCGGCGCGTCGACCGGTTCGGTGCTGGTGGTCGACGACGGCGTCGTGGTGGTGGTGTCGGGTTCGGTCGTGGTCGGTTCGCCCGGCACGGTCGTCTCGGGGGTCGTGTCCGGTGGCGGGGTGGTGTCGGGCGGGGTCGTGTCCGGCGGCGTGGTGGTGTCGGGCGGCGTCGTGTCGGGTGCCGGTTCGGTCGTCGGGGGCGGATCGGTGTCGTCGGCGAGTGCGGGCAGGCCGGCGAACGCGACCAGCAGCACGGTCAGGAGGGCGAGGACGGCGACGAGGGAAATGGCGCGACGCGACCGGCCGCGGTGGCTCCTCGTCCCTTCGTGCCCTCTCGCTGCCACCCACGTCTCCCCGTCGCCCGACGCGTCAGTATCCCAGGTGAGACGGGCCGCGGGTAGCGAGTCGGCCCACATCTGGCCGTGAGCGGGTGCGAGGCGTGCTCAATGCCACATGAACGGCAACTCGGTCAGACCGGTTGAAGGGCCACGGACGCGACGCGACACGACCCGGCGCGGGGCCGGGTCGTGACCGGTGGAGCCGGAGAAGGGACTTGAACCCTTGGCCTGCTCATTACGAGTGAGCTGCTCTGCCGTCTGAGCTACTCCGGCGCGGCGGCGAGTGTATCGGCTGGGTCTCGGCGATCAGCCGGTGAAACGGATCGGCGCGACGAGCGGAGCCACAAGGCCCGAGGGCGAGCTCAGCCGCCCCCACCGGCCGGAGGCAGGTGGAGGAACAATCGCTCCACCAGCAACGTCTCGTTGGGGTTGAACTCGGCGATCGCCTGGCGGGCGTCGCGGCAGGCGTCGAGCGCGGCGGATGCGGCCCGCGCGTTCACGGCGAGCACCGCTCGGTCGGTGTTCAGCCGCTCGTCGGCCGATCCCGCGAGCGCGTCGCGGTAGACGGTCTCGAGCGCGGTGATGCCCTCGATGAGTGCGTCGATGCGGGCGCGACGATGCGCGCGCTTGTGCCGTTCCTCGAGCCGCCTGAGCTGCGCGCGCCGCGTGCGCTCCGGATAGCCGGCGGCCTCGAGCTCCGCGCCGAGCTCCTCGGTCTCGGTGGCCTGCGCGGCTTCGAGACCCGACAGCGCGGTCTGCAATGCGTCCTGCACGAGCTCGGCCTGCTGCGCGACCCCGCCGCCGGAGCCGTCGAGCGACGCCGCGGCGGTGACGAACGCGTCGCGTACCGGACCGATGCGCCCGTTGAGCCCGCGGGCGCGGTCGATGCGACCACCGGCGAGTCGCGCCAGGAGGTCAGCGCGCTCGGCCGTGACGCCGTCAGCCACGAGCGCGGCGGCCACCGCACCGGCACCGAGGTACGCGAAGTCGACGCGCTGGCAGCGCGAACGGATCGTGGGGAGCAGCTGATCGGCGCCCGAGGTGACGAGGATGATCACCGCGCGCGGCGGTGGCTCTTCGAGCGTCTTGAGCAGCTTGTTGGCCGCGGCCTCGTTGAGCCGCAGTCGTTCCGCGTCGAACAGCATCACGACCTTGCGCTCGCCCTCGATCGGACTGCGCGACACCTCGTCGACGACCGCCTGCGCGTCCTCGATGCGGATCTGGGTGGCGGGCGGGTCGATCTCGACCACGTCGGGGTGCACACCTCGGAGGACGAGATCCCAGGAGCGCTCGCCATCCTCAGTGCTGTCGGTGTCGGTGGTGATCAGCGCGGCCGCGAAGCACCGGGCCGATTCCTCCACGCCGCTGCCCCGTGGACCGACGAGGAGGTAGGCGTGCACCGGGCGGCTGGCGGCGCGCTGCAGCTGCACGACTGCGCGCTCCTGCCCGGGGATGCGGGCCCAGTGATCGGTGGCCACCATGTCCGTCATCCTGCCAGGAGCGGCGCGACCGCGTCGCGGACGCGCTCGGCGACGGCGTCGACGGTGTCGTCGGCATCGACCACGATCCAGCCCCGCGCGGGTGCGAGATCCCGGTACGCGGCGCGCACCGACGCGTGGAACGCGCTCCCCTCTCGTTCCAGTCGGTCGCGCTCGTCGGCACGGCTCTCGTCCGCCCGTCGCATGTCGGCGATCCCGTCGGAGACGTCGAGCAACACCACGACGTCGGGCGCGAGACCTCCCGTGGCGACCACGCTGAGCTGCTCGACCACGTCGACGCCCAGGCCGCGCACCACACCTTGGTAGACGAGCGACGACGGCACGTAGCGATCGCACACCACCCAGTCGCCGCGCGCCAGTGCGGGCTCGATCTCCGTCGCGACGTGTTGCGCCCGGTCGGCCGCCATCAGCAGCGCCTCTGCCACCGGGGTGACGGGTGCGGGCCCGTGGAGCAGCACGTCGCGCAGCACCGCGCCGACGGCACCCGCGCCGGGCTCGAAGGTCTCGACAACGGCGACGCCCCGGGCGCGCAACCAGTCCGAGAGCACCCGAGCCTGCGTGCTCTTCCCACTGCCGTCGCCACCTTCGAGCACGACGAAGCGGCCCCGGGTGGTGGACTCCGTCACGGCGCGGCTCCGGCGTCGGGCTCCTGCTCGTCGTCCCTGTCGTCCGCGTCGGCCGCTGCCGTCTCGGGGTCCCCCGACGCTTCGGGCTCCACCGACATTTCGGGCTCCGCCGACACTTCGGGCTCCGCGATGGGCGACGGCTCGACCAGACCGAGGGGGACGAATTCGAGGGGTCCCTCCTCGGGCACGATCGCTTCACCCGCCTCCTCCGCGAGCCGCTCGGCCTTGCGGATGGAACGCCAGGCGAAGAACCCGGCGACGAACGTGATGATCCCGCCGCCCCACAGCGCGATGCGGACGCCGGGGATCGCGTACGAGTACGGACCGATCGACACCGACTGGTCACCGCCGAAGATCGCCTGTGTGACCCAGTCCCAGAAGTCGGCCCACAACGGCGAGATGGTGAGCGAGATCAAGAGGCAGAGCCGCACGACGGTGTAGAGCGTGGCGAACGTGCGCCCGCGCAGTTCGTCGGGGACGCTCTCCTGCAACACGGTGAAGCCGGTGACGTAGGTGGTGCCCGCGCACGCGCCCACGCAGCCGATCATCAACGCCGCCGGCGCGAGCGCGGAGAACGACGCTGCCAACACGAGGAACCCGCCGGTGCCGATCACCGCGAAGCAGAACACCGTGATGCGCGGGAGTCGCCCCTGCAACCACAGCAGCGTGATCACTCCGAACGCGGCTCCGAAGCCGAGCGCGGTCATGAGCACGCCGAACGCGGCCGCGCCGCCGTCGAGCACCTCCTTGGCGAAGCTCGGCCCGAGCGGGATCATCGCCCCCGCGCCGATCAGCCCGACGCCGAGGCCGAGCATGACCCCGCGGATCATCGGGTGCTTGCCGACGAACTGCAGGCCTTCCTTGATCTCGCGGAAGGTCTCCGTCCAGTCGATGCGCTTGGTGTCGGCGCGCTTCTCGCGGCGCGGGATCGGGAGGCGGTAGACGATGATCGCCGACGCGAGGAACGTCATCGCGTCGACGATGAGCGCGAGTGCTTCCTGGTCGACCTTGAACGACGAGATGATGCCGAAGTCGCCGATGACTGTGGCGACGCCCGCGAGCAGCGAGAAGATGATCGCCGCGATCGGGAACGTGCCGTAGCTCGCGGCGAGTGACAATGAGTTGGCCGACGACAGGTGCTCCTCGTCGACGATGTTGGGCACCGTGGCCGCCTGCGCCGGACCCCAGAGGAGCGTGAGGATCTCGAGTCCGAGCGAGATGAGCAGCAGCCCACCGAGGTTGTCGACGAACGGCAGCAGCACGAGGAGGCTGGCCCGGCCGATGTCGCAGACCACCATGACCTTGCGCCGGTCGAAGCGGTCGATGATCACACCGCCGACGGTGCCGAGCAGGAAGCCGGGCAGCACGCGCGTCGTCATCACCAGGCTCACCGCCGCGCCCGAGTTGTCGGACACACGCGCGGCGATGGCGAGGATGGCGATCAGTCCGATCCAGTCGCCGAGGCTCGAGACGACCTGCGCGGTCCAGAGTCGGAAGAAGGTCTTGCTGCCGAAGACCCGCCACGGCGCGTCGGGCATCGGCGGCTCCGACGCATCGGAGGGGATGAACGGCGCCTCGCGCTGAGGCTGCTCGTCGGTCATCCGCGCCTACGACCCGGGAGCGGAACCCGGAGCGGGCGGCGTGGTCGCCTTCCTCGTCGCCCGCTTGGCGGGCGCTTTCTTGGCCGTCGTCTTCTTGGCCGTCGACTTCTTCGCGGTGGCCTTCTTCGCGGTGCTCTTCTTGGCCGTCGTCTTCTTGGCCGTGGACTTCTTCGCCGTCGGGCCGCGCGCAGCGCGCTCGGCGAGCAGGTCGACCGCTTCTGCGAGGGTGACCGCCTCGGGCTGCAGGCCGCGCGGCACGGTGGCGTTGGTCGTGCCGTCGGTGATGTACGGACCGAAGCGGCCGTCGAGCACGCGCACCGGCGCGCCACTCTCGGGGTGCGCGCCGAGGTCGGCGATCGGAGGCTTCGCCACCCGACCGCGGCGTTGCTTGGGCTGGGCGAAGATCGCCTGCGCCTCGGGGAGCGACACCGAGAACAGCTGGTCTTCCGCGCCGAGGCTCCGGCTGTCGGTGCCCTTCTTGATGTACGGCCCGTAGCGGCCGTTCTGGGCGGTGATCTCCTCGCCGTCGGTGTCGACACCGACGACACGCGGGAGCGAGAGGAGCTGCAGCGCCTCCTCGAGCGTGACCGTATCGGGCTCCATCGACGCGAACAGCGATGCGCGGGGCGGCTTGTCCTTCGAGCCCGGCTCCTGCTCGCCCAGCTGGACGAACGGACCGAAGCGGCCGGTGAGCACGAGCACGGTGAGGCCCGACGCGGGATCGGCACCGAGGTCGCGGGGACCGCCGCCGCCCCTGGCGAGCAGCTCCTCGGCCTTTGCGGGCGTGAGCTCGTCGGGCGCAAGGTCGACGGGGATCGGCGCCTTCTCGTCGCCGCGCTCGATGCGCGCGCCGTTGGGCCACACGCGCACGGTCAGCGCGTTGCCCTGCGCGTCGACGCCGACGTGCACCGAGTTCACCTCGGCCATGTCGATCTGCGCGAGGCGCTCGTCGGACACGAGCTCGCGCAACCCGGCTTGCCCGTTGCCGAAGTAGAAGCTGTCGAGCCACTTCTCCGCTTCGCCCTCGCCGCGCGCGACGGCGTCGAGCGCCTCTTCCATCGTCGCGGTGAAGTCGTAGTCGATGAGGTGCGCGAAGTGACG
>DASXXX010000024.1:0-20591 GCA_036502765.1 Acidimicrobiia bacterium
AGTCGGACGGCGCCATCGACAGGTTGTCCATCGACCCCGGCGTCATCTCACCGACCTGGTAGTCGAGCGCCTTCAGGAAGAACGGGATCCACCCCACACCGCTCTCCACCGACACGAACTGCAGCGTGGGGAAGCGCTCCAACACGCCCGAGTAGATGATGTTGCCGATCACGCCGGCGTTGTTGAGGTACATCATCGCCGAGCCGAGACCGAGCTTCTGGTCGCCGTTGAGCGACGGCCACGGCACCGACCCGAACCACGACAGCGACGAGTCGCTGGCACCGATGTGGAAGTTGATCGGCAGGTCGTTGGCCGCGGCCGCCTCCCACATCGGGTCCCAGTGGCGGTCGCCGAGGTCGGGCAGGCCGTGGTCGTGGGGCGCGGTCGTGGTGTTGAGCCCGCGCAGCCCGAGTCGCGCGATGCGCTCGATCTCGGCCACCGCGAGGTCGACGTCCCACCACGGCACGATGCCCATCGGGAACAGGCGTCCGCCCGACCGGTCCTGGATGTCGGCCATGCCGTCGTTGTAGAGCTCGACCGAGAGCCGCCGGAGCGTCTCGTCATCGATGGTGAAGAACTTCTGGCCGCCGAAGCCGACGGTGTTCGGGTAGACGATCTGCGCCCAGATGCCCTGCTCGTCCATCAGCGCGAGGCGCGCGTCGACGTCGTACGCGGCCGCGTGCACGTCCTCGATGTTCCACTGGAAGAACGTGGTGCCGGGGACCTTCACGCCGTCGGCACCGACGACGCCCGACGCGCCGGCACGCGCCAGCGTGTGGCCGTCCATCGTCCACGTGGGCACGCCTTCGATCTCGTGGACCTGCGGCACGCGGTCCTCGTAGCCCTTGGGCGCCCGGGCGGTCCAGAGGTCGTGGGGCTCGGTGAGGTGGGTGTCGGCGTCGATGATGCACAGACCGTCGAAGCGGTGGCTCGTCATGTCGCCATTGTGACATCGGGGTCTAGGGTTCGCCCATGCCGCTCGGACCCTTCGACGAGTTCCTCGCCCATCAGACCAGCGACACCTTCGACCACGTCGCCACGTCGGACCGCAACTTCTACGATCGGTACTACTTCAACATGCACTCGAGCAGCGACGAGCTGTTCGTGATCACCGGTCTCGGTCAGTACCCCAACCTCGGCGTCACCGACGCGTTCATCACGGTGTCGATCGGCGCCGAGCAGCACACGGTGCGCGCGTCACGCGAGCTGGGCGTCGACCGCATGGACACATCGGTCGGACCGTTGTCGGTCGAGGTGCTCGAAGGTCTGCGCACGTTGCGCGTCACCTGCGACGAGAACGAGTGGGGCATCAGCGCCGACCTCACGTTCACCGGCACCGTCGACGCGCTCGAGGAGCCGCGCACGTTCATCCGTCGCTACGGCCGCGTGATCCAGGACGTCACGCGCTACGCGCAAGTCGGCGTGTGGGAGGGCACCATCACCGCCGCGGGTCGCACCTTCGACGTCACTCCCGACGTCTGGAAGGGCGCGCGCGACCGCTCGTGGGGCGTACGACCCGTCGGTGAGCCCGAGCATCCCGGCATCAAGGTGCGCGGTGCGCAGGACGGCTACGGCTTCAAGCACGACTGGCTCCCGATGCAGTTCGACGACCGCATGATCAAGGTGCAGATCGACCAGGATGCCGACGGCAACCGCATGGTCGAGGAGTCGATGCGGGTGTGGAACTCCGACCAGGATCGCGACGAACCGGTCGACCACCTCGGCCGCCCCGAGGTCGTCATCGACTACCACCCGGGCACGCGCGAGATGCGCAGCGCGACGGTGACGATCCCCGACGGCGACGGGACGATCACCGTGCGCAACACCCCGCTGCGCACGCTCTACCTCGCCGCCGGGTCGGGGTACGTCAACCTCGACGGGTGGGGCCACGGCGTGTACCAGGGCGAGCTGAAGGTCGAAGGGCTCTCGCACGACCTGTCCGACCCCGAGGTGCGGCGCTCGTACGCCATCCTCAACGAGACGCTCTGCCGCTTCGAGACCGACACCGGCGAGGTCGGGTACGGGATGCACGAGAACATGCTCGTGGGCATCCACCACCCCACCGGCTTCCACACGCCCGACGCGCAGGCCCCCTAGTCGTCCTTCGGCGTTGCGCCCGACTTCCCCGACTCCTTGCCGTGGCGGGTGATGCCGGCGCGCTGAGCGAGGTTCTGGTAGGGAACGAGGACGCCGGTGCCCGCGACCGCGACCTCACCGCGGGCGCGCACCTCGAACTTCGCCTTGAACTGCTCGCCGTCGGGCGTGCACACCGCCCACAGCTCGACCTCTTCGTCGAGCGGGAGCGCGCGCAGGTAGCGCACCGTCAGCGACTTGGTGACCGTGCGCACGCCGATCGCCATGGGCGCGGCCGCCACGAGCTGGTCGGCGAGCATCGCGCTGATGCCGCCGTGCGCGTGTCCGGCCGGCCCCACGAAGCGGCGGGTGAAGGTGGCCGTTCCGACGATCGCGTCGTCGCTGATGCGCACCTCGACGTCCGGTCGGGACGGGTTGCAGTTCCCGATGATCGGGTTGAGCGGCATGTAGGTCTCGGGTCGCACGGGGTCGACCGGCAACACCAGGAGTCCCGAGTAGCCGTCGTCGTCGGTCTCGACCCCGAGCCGGCGGGTCAGCAGCTCGAGCGCGCCGGTGACCTCGTCGAGGGTGATGGGGTCGACGGCGGTCACCGCGATCGCATCGGCGAACGCTCGGGTCGCGCTCGCGAGACGCTCCACACCGTCGCGTCGCACCTCGGCGTCATGACCTTCTCGGGCGTTCAACGTGACCATCAGGGCACGTTATCGACCTCGCCCAGGGAGGAGTCAGTCCCAGACGAGCGTGAGATCCTTCACGTGCCGCAGCCCCGGTGGGTACTCGAGCTCCTCGTGGCCCGGCTTGATCCGGTAGTCGGGGATCCGCTGGTGCCACTCGCGCAGCGTGATGCGCAGCTCGCGCCGTGCGAGGTGCGAACCGAGGCACCGGTGCACGCCACCTCCGAACGCGATGTGACGGTTCTGCTCACGATCGAAGCGCACGTCGAACGCGTCGGGGAACTCGGCGGGATCGACGTTGGCGGCGCCGTAGCTCACCATCATCGCCGTGCCCTCCGCGACCTTCACTCCGTTGGGCAGCTCGACGTCCTGCGTGGCGACACGCGGCACTCCGTGCGGCACCGGCGACTCCCAGCGCAGGAGCTCCTCGACCGCGGCCGGGATGAGGTCGGGGTCGTCGACCAGTTGACGCCGGTGCTCGGGGTGTTGCGCGAGGTACGCGTACGAGCATGTGAGCGTGTCGCTCACCGTGTCGAGCCCCGCGATCAGGAACAAGAAGCACGTGTCGAGGATGTCCTCGCGCGTGAGCTTCTCGCCGTCGATCTCGGCCTGGAGGAAGTGGGTGAGGATGTCGTCGGTCGGTGCCGCGTCACGGGCGTCGAGTTGCACGTTGAAGTAGTCGTAGATGTCAATGCCGTTGGCGTCCATGACCGCGCGGCGCGCGTCGACGTCGAACATCGCGTTCGGGTCGATCTTCTCCGGGTGCAGGCAACCATCACGGAGATCGAGCATCGTGCGCAGGTCGGTTTCGGGCAGGCCCATCAAGCCGAGGAAGACCGACGACGGGAACAGCTCCGCGAACTCTTCGCTGAAGTTGCACTCGCCACGATCGGCGAACGCGTCGATGAACTCGTTGACGCGCCGCGTGATGTCATCCTCCTGCTCGTCCATGCGTTTGGGCGAGAACAGCGGGTCCATCAGCTTGCGGTACTTCGAGTGCCTCGGCGGATCGACGTTGAGCGGGATCAGCGGCCGCACGTTGCCGAGCGGCATGTCGATGCGCGACGAGAACAGCTCGTGGTTGCGCAGCACGAAGTCGTTGAGCTCGCGGTTGAACACCATGACCATGCCGTCGCCCGGTGACGCCAAGCCGCCCTGGTCGATCATCTCGCGGTACATCGGCTGGGGCGACGCCAGGTTCAGCAGCGTGTCCACCTGCATCTGCGCATAGCCGTCGACGGCGGCGACTCCAGGCTGGTCGGTCTGCTGCTCGGTCATGATGGTTCCCCCGGGTTGTTCGAATGGGCTCGACGTTAGAGACCGTTTCCCGCGACCGCAATGTGACGCGGTTCAGGCGCCGAAATCGAGCCGCTGCGATCAGGTGAGTGTGGGATCGGGCTCGTTGACCATCCGCGACACGAGCTGCCGCGAGATCCCGTACGCGCGCCCGATGTCGGCGAGCGTGTTGCCCTCCGCGTGCATGAGCTGGAACAGGAGACGCTGCGCATCGTGACGCGCGCGCTCGAACGCGGCGAGGGTGTCGCCGAGCGACGCCCGGAGCACCTGCGGTTCGATCACGTTCTCGAGCTCGATCACCGGACGACCGCGCGCAACGTGATCGCGAGTGAGCTGGCGCGCCGCACGCACCGCGACGAGCACTTCCATCGCGCGGTCACCGGCGCCCTGCACGTCGTCCAATGCAGCGACGTACCGCGCGCGCAGGCGTTCGATGTTGTCGGCGGGCTCGGCCGGCTGGGCAGTCATGCCGCCCATTGTGCCTACTTGCGCGCGGTGCGCGCGGGGACCGGCGCGCAGGAACCCGGGAGTCGGGAAGCGCGAGCCCCCGGGTGCCGACCTGCGCGAAGGACGCCCCTGCCCTGCAACGTGTGTTGCGGCGTCCCCGGACGCTTCCTCGGCACCGGAGACGCAGACCTGAAAGAAAAATCGCAACGGGTGTTGCGAGCGAACCGGGAGAACGGTCAGCGGGCGCGGACGCCGTCGAGCACGAAGCCGAACAGCCGCTCGGCCGTCTCGGGGTCGTCGCTCTCGTCGGCCGCCAGCGTGACCGCCTGGACCATGCGCACCAGGTCGTCGATCTCGACGCCGTCGCGCACCTCACCGGCAGCCTGCGCGCGCGCCAGCAGGGCTGCGCCGGCTTGCCGCATCGACTCGCAGGGCGACGGCGCGTCGCGGTGGGCGAGCATGGTGAGCATCGCCTCGGCCGCGAGGCCACGGCAGGTCGCCGCCTGGTCGAGCTGGGCGTGGAGCCAGGTGGCGAGCGCCTCACCCGGCGCGTCGGAGGCGAGGAGCCCTTCCGCCAGCGCTTCGAGCTCGGCGACGCGATCGTGGAACACAGCTTCGACGAGGTCGTCGCGCGTCGGGAAGTGCCGGTAGAGGGTGCCGATGCCGACGCCCGCACCCCGCGCGATCTCCTCGAGCGACGCGTCGGCGCCACGGACGGCGAAGATCTCACCCGCGGTCTCGATGATGCGCGACCGGTTGCGCACCGCGTCGGCGCGGGGCCGGCGGGCCGGGGCGCTCTCGATGGGGGCGCTCTCGGTGGCGGCGTCCTCGAGGGTGGGTGTGCGAACAGCCACGGCGCTCCTGGCGACCTACTCGGAATCTGGCACGGAAACGAGATCGGAAACGGGTTGCAAACGGAGTCTACCTCCGCTTAGTATCCGGAGGCACCGTCCGTCTCTGATCTCAGAGTACCCCCGATCGCACTCCCCCGCGATCGTCCCCTGAGGAGCGCCCCGTGACCCAGACCACCGCGCCGACGCCTGTGTCCGTGCCCGTCGAGTACGAGCACCGGGGCTGGATCCTGGCCGTGATGTGCACGGCCCTGGTGATGGTCGTCGCCGGCGTGTCGATGCTCGCCAACGCCATGCCGAGCATCGCCGGCAGCCTCGACGCCAGTCAGGCGTCGCAGCAGTGGATCGTCGACTCGTACGCACTCGTGCTCGCCGCGCTCCTGCTCCCGGCGGGCGCGATCGGCGACCGGTTCGGACGCCGCGGCGCGCTGATCGCGGGCACCGCGATCTTCGGCATCGGCTCACTGCTCTCGGCGTTCGTCGACTCGGCCGGACCCCTCATCGGGCTGCGCGCCCTCACCGGTCTGGGTGCCGCGCTCCTCATGCCGGGCACGCTGTCGACCATCACCAGCGTGTTCCCGCCCGAGGAGCGGGCCAAGGCGGTCGGCATCTGGGCCGGGTTCGCGGGCGCCGGCGGCACCCTCGGGATCCTCGTATCCGGCGCGCTGCTCGAGCAGTTCTGGTGGGGTTCGATCTTCCTCGTCACCGCGGGTCTCGCCGCGCTGTCGTGCATCGGTGTGATCTTGGTCGTGCCGAGCACGCGCTCCGAGGAGCACGTGGGTCTCGACCCGCGCGGCTCGGTGGTGTCGGCCATCGGGATAGGCCTGCTCGTCCTGGGCATCATCGAGGGTCCCGAACGTGGTTGGACCAACCCGCTCACGCTGTTGGGGCTGATCGGCGGGGTTGCCTTCCTGGTCGCGTTCATCGCGGTGGAGCTGCGCACCGACGAGCCACTTCTCGATCCGCGCCTCTTCAAGCACCGCGGCTTCGCCACCGGATCGGCGTCGTTGTTCCTCCAGTTCTTCGCCATGTTCGGCTTCTTCTTCGTGTCGCTCCAGTTCCTGCAGCTCGTGCTCGGCTACAGCACGTTCGAAGCCGCGCTCGCTTTGCTGCCCATGAGCATCGTGATCCTGCCCATCTCGGCCGTGGCCGGCACGATGTCGGAGAAGTACGGCCACCGGTTGATCGGCGGCATCGGACTCGCAGTGTCGGCCGTCGGATTCGCGCTGTTCGCCACCCTCGGCACCGGCAGCGGGTTCCTCGCGTTCATGTTCGTCACCATCATCATCGGTGCCGGCGCCGCGCTGGCGATGACCCCGGCCACCAACGCGATCGTCGCGTCGCTCCCCCGCGCCAAGCAGGGCGTCGCGTCGGCCGTGAACGACACGTCACGCGAGCTCGGCGCCGCGTTCGGAGTGGCGGTGCTCGGGAGCGCGTTCAACATCGGCTATCGCAACTCCATCGACACTCACCTCGCGGGGTTGCCGGCCGACGTCGCGCACCAGGCGCGCGAGGCGCCGGCGATCGCGGTGCAACTCGCGTCTCGCATCCCCGGCGGCGACGCGCTCGGCGCGGCGGCGCGCGAGGCGTTCACGACCGGGATGCGCTACGCGGTGCTCCTCGGCATGGCCCTGCTCCTCGTCGGTGCAGTGTTCGTGTGGTTCCGCGGTGCCTCCCGCACCGAAGAGGTGCTCGAGGACGAGCTCGATGTCGCCGACATGCCCCCGTCGCTTGCTCCCGCGCTCTCCGTCCCGGCGGAGGGTGCCGCCTAGAACCTCCTAGTCGAAGAGGACGGGCACCGACGTCGGGCCGCGCTCGTACATGCCGGTGATGCGCGGCGCCGGCGCGTCGGGGTCGAGGCGCAGGTCAGGGAAGCGGTCGAGCAGCGCGCCGATCGCGGTCACGAGCTCGGCGCGCGCCACGTGCGATCCGAGACAGATGTGGGCGCCGGTGCCGAACCCCAGGTGCGGCTGCACCGGTCGTCCGGGGTCGAACTCGTCGGGACGTTCCCACCGCGACGGATCGCGGTTGGCCGCCGCCAGGCACATGTGGACGACTGCGCCCTCCGGCATCACGATCCCCGCGAGCTCGGCCTCGCGCGCGACGAAGCGGCTGAACATCGGGTCGGTGGGCATCCACCGCAACGACTCCTCGACGACCGGGCGCAGCTGCGCGCGGTCGTCGCGCACCGCCGCCAACCACTCCGGATTGCCGAACAACGCGAGCATGGTGATGCCCATCTGCTTCCACGTCGTGCCGGAGCCGGCCGCGAGCAGGATGAAGCAGAAGATCAGCACCTCCTCGTCGGTGAGGCGGTGGGTGCTGCCGTCCTCCTCGGTGATCTCGGCGGCGACGAGCACGCTGATCAGGTCGTCGCGCGGTTCCTCGCGCCGCGCCTGCACGATCGGCGGGACGATGCGAGCGAACGCCTGGATGCCGAGACCGTCGGAGGTGACCGCCTCGCGGATGTCGAGCGCATCGGCCACCGACACGCCGAGGCTCCCGGTGATGGTGAGCAGCGGGATGGCGGAGAAGAACTCCACGTTGAGATCGGCGGCGCCGTTCGGCTCCATGCGGTCGAGCAGCGCCTCGATCGCGCCGACGACCCACTGTTCGGTCCACCACGACGCACGCTTGGGGAGGAACGACGGCTGCACCAGCGCGCGGTAGCGCCGGTGTTCGGTGCCGTCCATGTAGAGGATGCTGGCGTTGGTGAGGCCGGGCGTGTCCTCCGGCGGCGGCTTCGACACGTAGGTCGCGCCGTCGCGGAACACCGCGTCGCACGTGGTCCAGTCGAACGCCGACCAGTGCGGACGATTCGGGTACGGCAGCCCCTGGAAGAAGCCGTCGCCGGTGAATCCCACCAGCGGACCGACGATCCCCTCGTGCACCGGCCCCGACTCGCGCAACCGGTGGAACGCGGGATACGGGTCGGTGGCGAACCCACCGCCGCGCGACGCGTAGATCGCACTGGTGAGGTCGAACAGCTTGCCCAGCCGAGCGCGGTCGAGGGCGTCGTAGTCGCCCACCGGGTCAGCGTCGCTCGAGCACCACGACCGGGATCTCGCGGTCGGTGTTCGCCTGGTAACCGGCGTAGTCGGGCCAGGGTTCGAGCATGAGGTTCCACAGCTCGGTGCGCTCGTCGCCCTCCGCTGTGCGCGCCCGCACCGGGATCACGTCGCCCTTGATCTGCACCGTGACGTCGTCGGGGTGCGCGAGGAGGTTGAGGTACCACCCCGGGTGGTCGGGGGCGCCCCCGTTGGACGCGACCAGGAGGATGTCGTCGCCGCGCTCGCCGAAGATCAGCGGGAACTTGCGCAGCTCGCCGGTCTTCCGTCCCTTCGTGTGCAGCACGAGGCAGGGGGCGCCGTTCCACAGGTAGCCGACCTCGCCGTCGGTCGCCTCGTACTGGGCGATGTGTTCGTCACCGAACAACGAGTAGTCGCGTTCTGCTGCCTCGGCCATGGGGTGCTCCTCGGGTGCTGCGCCGCCCGTGCGAGGCCCGCGTGTAGAAGTGGGCGGCGAGGATAGGGTCCGTCGCATGGTACCGACGCCGGACGGGCTGTCGTTCGGGGTGATGGCGGCGGGCGCAGACAGCGACGTCGAGTACCTCGAGTCGCTCCCGATCGCGTCGTTGTGGGTCGGCGGACACGTCGCGTCTCCCAACCCGACGCCCGAGGCGATGGTCGCGTTGGCGTGGCTCGCGGCGCGCACCGAGCGGGTCCGCATCGGCACCGCGATCCTGCTGCTCCCGCTCTATCCGCCGGTGATCGTCGCCAAGCAGATCGCCGACCTCGACCGCGCCACCGGCGGTCGCGTGACCCTCGGCGTCGGCGTCGGCGGCGAGTACCCATCCGAGTTCGAGGCGTGCGGGATCCCGGTGGCCGAGCGCGGACCCCGCACCGACGAGGCCATCCCCCTGTTGCGCGAGCTGTGGTCGGGCGAGCAGGTGTCGCACCACGGGCAGTTCCTCGAGTTCGACGGCGTGCGCATCCAGCCACCGCCGGTGCAGGGCCGAGAGCTCCCCGTCGTCGTGGCCGGCCGCCAACCCGTGGCCATGCGCCGTGCCGCGCGGCTGGGCGACGGCTGGATGCCGTACCTCTACTCCCCCCGGCGCTACGCCGACTCGGTGGCGGTGATCCGCGAGACGGCTGCCGCCGACGCCCGCGACCTCACCGGGTTCGAGTGGTTCGCGTTCGTGTTCGTCAACATCGACGACGACGCGGACCGCGCGCGCGACGAAGCCGCGAGGTTCCTGGGGGGTACGTACACGAAGGGCGACTTCGCGGCGATGATCGACCGGGTCGCGGCCGCGGGGACCGCCGATCAGGTGACCGCGACCCTCCAGGCGTTCGTCGACGCCGGTGCTCGCCATCTCGTGTTCACACCGATGGTGCGGGGTGACGCGCGTCCGTTGCTCGATCGCCTGTTCGGTGACGTGCTTCCACGGCTGCAGGCGCGCGACCTCTGATCGGACCGCGTGGGAGTGGCGGCGGGCCTGCTCGCCACCACGACGTTGTGCGGCCTCGGATCGGCGGGGGGTCGAGCACGGCTGACAGACTGCGACGGTGATCGCGACCGACGAGCTGCTCGACGACGACCAGGTGCTGATCGCCGACGCGATCCGCGAGCTGTGCACGGGGTTCGACGACGACTACTGGGCCCACTGCGACCGCGAACACGAGTTCCCGTGGGACTTCTACGCCCGCCTGGCCGAGGGCGGCTGGCTCGGGCTGGCCATCCCCGAGGAGTACGGCGGCGGCGGTCGCGGCATCACCGACGCCGCGGTCATGCTCCACGAGATCGCGCGCAGCGGCGCGGCGATGAACGGGTGCTCGGCCGTGCACCTCACCGTCTTCGGCCTCAACCCGGTCGTGAAGTTCGGCACCGACCGCCTCAAGGAGACCTTCCTCCCCCGCGCCGCCGCTGGTGACCTCCACGTCGCGTTCGGCGTCACCGAACCCGACGCCGGCACCGACACCGGTCGCATCTCCACGCGCGCGGAGCCCGACGGCAACGGCGGCTGGCGCATCCACGGGCGCAAGATCTGGACCACCAAGGCGCTCGAGTCGGAGGTCGTGCTGCTCATCGCGCGCACCGGCGACAAGGACAGCGGGCTCAAGGGGCTGTCGCTCTTCCTCGCCGACCTCGATCGTGACTACGTCGACATCCGCGCCATCCCGAAGGTCGGACGCAATGCGGTGGCGTCGTGCGAGGTCGCGTACGACGGCCTCCCGGTCGAGTCGTGGCGTCTGCTCGGCGAGGAGGGCAACGGCTTCAAGCTGCTGCTGCACGGGCTCAACCCCGAGCGCGTGCTGCTGGCGTCGGAGGCGTGCGGCATCGGCGAGGTCGCGCTCGACCGCGCGCTCGCGTACGCCAAGGACCGCATCGTGTTCGACCGGCCGATCGGCGCCAACCAGGCGATCAGCCATCCCCTCGCGCACGCGCACGCGCAGCTGCGCGCGGCGTGGATGATGGCGCTGCACGCGGGCCGTCGCTACGACGCCGGCCTCGACTGCGGTGAAGCCGCCAACACCGCGAAGTACCTCGCCGCCGAAGCGTCGTTCTACGCCGCCGACCGCGCGGTGCAGACCCTCGGCGGCATGGGCTACGCGTCGGAGTACCACGTGGAGCGCTACTGGCGCGAGGCGCGCCTGCAGAAGATCGCGCCCGTCACCCAGGAGATGACGCTCAACTACCTCGCGCAGAACATCCTCGGCCTCCCCCGCAGCTACTGAGTTCCGCATCCGGCGTCAGTTGGGCGGAACTGTTGCGCCGAACTGACGCCGGTTCGTCAGTTTGGTTGGGTGGAGTCGTCGAGGGGGGCGACGGCGGGGGCGCACAGGGAACCCACGTGCGGGGTCATGAGCTCCTCGCGCCACTTCAGCGCCCAGGTGCGGGCGCGCTCCTGCCACGCCTCGAACCGTGCGTCGCCGGCCGTGTCGGTCTCGGTCGCGAGGCCGCGCGCGACGTCGCGCGCCTTGCCCGCGCGCACGTGGGCGTCGGCGTCGGTGGCCCACACCGTGCACACCTCGTAGTCGTTCATCAGCACCTCGTACAGGCCGACGAGCGTGTGGCCGTACTCGGCGAGCAGGGGCGCGCGCTCCTCGCGCACCGCCGCGAGGTACTCGAGCGCGGTGCCGGGACGCACCTCGGTGAGCTCGTGCACGAACAGCGACCCGCGCACGTCGTCGCGCTGCAGTGACTCGATGTTGGGACACCCCGGCACCGCACCGAGCAGCCGATCGAACCCACCCGAGCGGTACTCGAACGCCTGCTTCCACCACGCGTTGAGCGTGACGTTGCTCGAGCGCTTGAGCCCGAGGCGGTCGACCTTGCCGAACCAACCGTCCCACCCGCCGGGGATCTCCCACACGTTCACGACCTGCGGCCACCGTGCGGTGATGCCCATCGTGTACCAGGTGCCGAGCAGTTCGAACTCCACCTTCTCGTCACCCGACTGCTGGAGCGTGTGCTCCATGTAGTCCCACTGCTGCATGCCGTTGATGTCGATGAACTCGTGGAGGAACAGGTCCCGGTCCGCAGCCATGGTCAGTCCTTGTCGAAGAGATGTTGCAGCCCCGCCTTGTCGACCTTGCCCGTCGTGGTCATGGGCACGTCGTCGGCGCCGATGATGCGCCAGCGGGTCGGGACCTTGAACGAGCTGAGCCGTTCCCTCGCGTCGCGCGCAAGTTCTTCGACCGTCACGTCTGCACTGAGCACGACGACCGCGGCCACCTCCGCGCCACCACTCGCGCCCGCCACGTCGACGACGAACGCGCGCTGCACTGCGGGCAGCGCGTGCAACGCGCCCTCGACCTCGCTGGGGTAGACGGTTGCGCCCCGCACCTTGAACATGTCGTCGCGGCGACCGGTGAGGAACAGGAACCCGTCGGCGTCGAGATGGCCGACGTCGCCGGTCGCGTAGAAGCCGTCCTCGGTGAAGACCTCCGCGCGGGTGCGCCCGCAGATGCCGCGCATGAAGTTGGGTCCGCGCAGCTGCAGCTCGCCGGTGTCGCCCACGGCGACGGTCGCGCCGGTCTCGAGGTCGACGACCCGCAGCTCGACACCCTCGAACACCTGCCCGCAGCTCCCCTCCGTGCCCGGCGGGAGGGTCCGGTCGAGCCGGTACCCGCTGTAGGGACCGAATGACTCGGTCATGCCGAGCAGCCCGGCTCGCCGTCCGGGTCCGGCGCGCACCTCGGCCGGCATCACCGCGTCGAGACTGCCCGGCCGCAGCGTGGAGAGATCCGCCGACGGGAACCCGGGGTCGCGCGCGAGTGCGGCAGCCTGGTCGGGCCAGCCGCGGAAGAGCGTGACCCGGTTGCGCTCGAGGAACGGCAGCGTGCGCGCCGGTTCGGGCCGCGCCTCGGTGAGGAGGGTCGCGCCCGCGAGCAGCGCGGAGAGCAGCCCGGTGCCGAAGCCACCCACCCAGAAGAACGGCATCGGGATGTAGAGGCGGTCCTCGCGGGTGAGGCGACGCACGTCGAGCCCGGCCGCGGTCGCCGCGAGCGCACCACCGTGCGTGTGGATCACGCCCTTGGGCGTGCCGCGACTGCCCGACGTGAACACGATCGCGAGGTCGTCGGCCGGTCGCACCGACACGTCGAGCCCAGTGACAAGGTCGGGTCGCGGTGGCGCGTCGAGCGCGGGCCCGAGGTCGTCCCACACCGCGATGGTGCGCAGCCGCGGCACCGCGTCGACCATGAGGCGGGTCCCGGCGACCAGTTCGGGCGAGATCGCCATGAGATCGGCGACGGAGTCGCGCCCGAGGAACGCGCCTTGCAGCACCAGGTGCTCGACGCCCGCGGTACGCAACTGGGCGGCGAGCTCGGGCGGGCGGAGGAAGGTGCTGAGCGGCACGATCACCGCGCCGGCGCGGCTGGCGCCGAACGCAATCACCGGCCACGCGGTGCCGTTGGGCATCAGCACCCCGACGCGCGTGCCCTTGCCGACTCCGAGATCGGCGAAGTGCGCGGCGAGTGCGGCGCTGCGCCGCTCGAGCTCGCCGTAGGTGAGCGCGTCGTCGTCGGTGACCACGAAGTCGCGGTCGGGCTGCTCACCGGCCCATCGACGCACCAGGCCCGGCACGGTGAGGCGCTCGCTGCTCACGCGAACAGCTCCTCGATCGCCTGCAGGTCGGGCTTGCCGCTCGACAACATCGGGAGGTCGGCGGGCGCGAGCACCAGGAACCGGCGCGGCACCTTGTACGCCGACAAGCGCGCGCGCAGCTCGGTGCGCACCGCGTCGAGATCGGGCGAGGTGTCGGGCTCGGCGAGGATCACCGCCGCGACCACCTGGTCGCGTTCAGGGTCGGGGACGCCGAGCACCATCACCGCGAGGCCACCGGTCGCATCGCTCAGCGCAGCTTCCACTTCGAGCGGCGACACGTTCGCACCCGCGGTCTTGATCATCGAGCCGCGCCGACCGTGGAAGTAGAAGAAGCCGTCGGTGTCGACGTGGAACAGGTCGCCGGTGCGGTACCAGCCGTCGGGCGTGAAGATCTCGAAGCGCTCGCGCCCGTAGTAGCCCTCCATGAGCGACGGCCCGCGGAACCACAGCTCGCCGATGGTGCCGACCGGCGCGTCGGCGAGCGTCTCGGGATCGACCACCCGGGGGGTGAGGCCGGGCACCGGCATGCCGAACGATCCGCGTCGGTGTTCGGGCTGGTCGGTCTCGTCGCCGCTCATGAGGCAGACGCTGCCGGTCTCGGTCGTTCCCAACATGTTGTGGCGGAGCTCGACGTCGGTGGGGCGGATCGCGGTGGGGAGCAGTGGGTGCAGGTTGCCGGACCGGATCGATGAGAAGTCGCGGCCCGCGAACGACGGGTGCGCGACCAGCGCCGCGATCGACGCCGCGTAGCCGTTGGTGAGCTCGGGTCGCTCGCGTTCGATGAAGTCGAGCGTCTCGACCGGATCGGTCGCCGCCGAGCACAGCAGGGTGGCGCCGGCCACGAGCGCGCCGACGATGTTGTAGGCGAGCCCGCCGATCCAGAACATCGGCGAGTTGGAGAACAGACGCGTGCCCGCGTGCAGCCCGCGAATCTGGTTCAGCGCATCGAGGTGGCCGAGCAACGGCCCGTGCTGGTGGATCACGCCCTTGGGTGCGCTCGTCGATCCCGACGTGTGCACTATGACCATGCGGTCGTCGGGCGTGACGTCGTCTTCGATCGCGTCGAGCAACTCGTCGGGCACGTCGGCCGCGCGCGCTTCGAGCGCGGCGAAGGCATCGAGCCAGACGCCGCGGAGATGCGGCGCTGCGATCGGGCGCTCTCCTGGCGCGAACGAGCCGACCGCGTCGGCGAGCGCGGCCGCGTAGTCGTTGCCCCGGTACTCGCGCATGCCGAGCACGAGGTCGACGTCCGCGCGCGCGAGCAGGTCGCGCAGCTCGCGGGAGGTGGAGAACGTGCTGAGGGGCACCGCGATCGCCCCGACCCGCGCCGTCGCCAACCACGCGAGCACGAAGTCGACACCGGTCGGGAACAGCAGTCCGATCCGACTGCCACGCCCGGCGCCCACTGCGAGCAGCCCGCGGGCGAGCACGCGGCTGCGGCGCTCGGCGTCGGCGTAGGTGAGCCGATCGTCGTCGCACACGAGGAGCTCGGCGTCGGGCCGTTCGGCCACGTGCGCACGCAGCACCCGGCTGACCGTGCCGAGCGGAGTGATCGGTGCGCTCATGTGCGGCGAGGCGAAGTGGCAGGCAGCGAGGCGTGGTCGCCCTTCGCCGCGAGCAAGTGGGCCTCGCACAACAGCTCGTCACCCAGGAACAGCTCGGCGTGCGCGGTGATGCGGCGATCGTCGACGACCCGCTCGGCGTGATACGTGAGCGGGGTGAGCAACGGCGTCGGGCGCCGGAACCGGACCGACAGCTCGGCGGTCTTCCCCGCGAGGCCGCGTGTGCAGTTGAGCTCCTGCAACACGCAGTCGAAGAACACCGCGAGGAACCCGCCGTGCACGATCCCGGGTGGTCCTTCGTAGCTGATCGGGAACTCGACGGTGCCGTGCGCAGCGTCCTCGTCGCCGGCGCCGTGGTCGAGCTCGAGCGTGTACTGCGGGAAGCACGGGTTGTAGTCGCCGACCGCGTAGCCATGGTCGACGTACACGCGCCGCTCCGGCGCGGGGTCATCGCCGACTCGTGGCCGCAGATCGGCCGGCGCCTGCGCCGCGAGCCGTTGCTGCGCGTCGCGCACGGTCTGCACGAGGGCTTCGAGCTCGGGTGACGACTGCTCCAGCGCCTGCACGGTGTCGGTGAGGTCGCGCAGCGCGCCCGCCAACTCCACGACCGCGGGCAGCGGCGGCTCGCCGAACACCCAGTGCTTCTCGGCGGACTCGGCGGACTCGGCGGACTCGGCGGTCACGCGTCGGCCCTCGCCGTGATGAGCTGGCGGACGGCGGCCAGATCCGCCTTGCCCGACGCCGTGCGCGGCAGCGCGTCGACCACGGTCACCGAGACCGGCATCTCGTAGCGCGCGAGGTGCGCGCCCGCGGCCGCCAGCACCGCGGCCTCGTCGAGCGTGGCGCCGGGACGACGTTCGACGGCTGCGACTGGGACGGCACCGAGGCGCTCGTCGTCGATCCCCACCACTGCGGCCTCGGCCACACCGTCGACCCGCTCGAGCGCGGCGCGCACGACTTCGGGCTGCACCTTGTAGCCGCCGCGCAGGATGGTCTGGTCGGCGCGGCCCACGATCCAGAGGAAGCCGTCGGCGTCGAGCCGGGCGAGGTCGGTGGTGCGCACCCAGTCGACCGTGCCGAGTTGCGGGGCGCGCACCTCGAGCAGGCCGACGGTGTCGATCCCGAGGTCGTGCCCGTCGTCCGGGTCGACGACGCGCAGTGAGCAGCCGGCGTGCGCGCGCCCGACGCTCCCCCGTTTCGCCCCCGCGAACTCCTCGTGGTCGGCGAGGTTCCAGCCGGCCACGCCGCCACCGAACTCGGTGGCGCCGTACGACGTGAGCACCGGGACGCGGTAGCGCGCGCTGAACGCCTCGGCAAGGTCGGGATCGAGCGGCGCGGTGCCCGACACCACCGAGCGGATGCTGTCGAACACTTCGTCGTCGACATCGGCGTCGAGCACCATGCGCAGCGCGGTGGGGACCAGGCTCACGGTCTTCGGTCGGTGCTCCCGCACCGCCGCGGTCCAGCCGTCGACGGTGAAGCGTTCGAGCAGCGCGATGCGCCGACCGTCGAGCGTCGCCTGCACGACGCGGAACACCCCACTCACGTGCACGAGCGGCGCGTTGACGATCACCACGCCCGAGCGCAGGCGGACGTCGCTGCCCGTCCCGGTCTCGTAGTGCTTGGCCCCGCGCATGACGAGGTCGAGCATCTCGTAGCGCAGGTCGATGCGCTTCGGCGGTCCGGTGGTGCCGCTGGTGAGCATGCGCACCGCGACACCCGGCGCCGAGCTCTCGGCGGGCGGATCGGCCAGCGTGTCCACGGGCGCCACGATCGCGATCGGTCCACCCAACGAGCCGAGCTCACCACGCGCAGTCGATGGCAGTTCGGCCGCGGGCACGAGCGCGAGGTCGTCGGCTGCGCCGAGGAGGAGCGGCAGGCCGAGCCCCGGGAGATCAGCGCGCAGGCGCTCGGCGCCGAGCAACGGGTTGACCGTCACCACGCACGCACCGGCGCGCAGCAGTCCGAGCAGCGTGGCGAGCGCGACCGGACGGTTGCGGAGCATGAGACCAACCGGCGAACCCACGCCCAGGCCGCGGTCGCGCGACACCGCGTCGACCGCGTCGGCGGCCGCGGCCAGCTCGCCCCACGTCGACCAACGGCCCTCGAACTCGAGCGCGGGCGCCGACGGATCGAGCGTCATGACCGCGCCGAGACGCTCCGGGATCCCGGTCATCGAATCGTGGCCTTCATCGAATCGTGGGAGGCGTGCGATCGACTCCGGTGCGCTCGATCTCGGCCAATCCTTCCGGGTTGCCGAGGCGCGTGTAGATCAACCCCTGGTCCATCGCGGCGCGGTAGGGCTTGTCGAGCGACTCCCAGATCGCGCGCACCGTTCCTTGGGTCGCGACCGCGGGGTACGACGCAATGACCCGCGCCAATTCGTGCGCGCGCTCCCACAGCTGGTCGCGCGGCACCACCTCGGTGACCAGGCCGAGCCGCAGCGCCGTGTCGGCCGACACCCGTTCCCGGTTGCCCATGAGCGCCATGCGCAGCGTGTCACCCAGCCCGATCCGCCGCATCAGCCCGATCGGTTCGAGCGCCGACACGTAGCCATGGGTGACGTGCGAGTCGAAGAACGTGGCGTCGTCGGAGCAGAGCACGACGTCGGACTCGTTCACGAAGTAGAGCGCGCCGGCGGTGCACATCCCGTGGACCGCGCAGACCACCGGCTTCCAGCACTTCTGCCACTTCGGACTCAGGAACTCGCCGGGGTCGTCGTGGTTCCACACCAGGTCGGGCTGCCCGAAGCTCTTCGACGTATCGAGGCCGGCCGAGAACGCCCGCTCCCCCGCCGCGCGCAGCACGACCGCGCGCACCGCGTCGTCGGCCTTGACGACGTGCCACGCGTCGCGCAGCTCTTCGCACATCTGCCGATCGAACGCGTTGAGGACCTCGGGCCGGTTCAGTGTGATGGTCGCGACGCGGTCGTCGGCCGCCACCTCGTAGAGAATGGTCTCGAATCGAGGGGTCTCGAATCGAGGCGTCTCGAACTGGGGCGTGCTCACTCGGCTCTCCACTCGGGCTCGCGCTTCTCCATGAACGCGCGGGGGCCCTCCTTGGCGTCCTCCGTGTGCAGCACTCGCTCGCGGTACGCCTCGGCCAAGAGCTCGGCTTCGTAGAGCGGGATCCCGAGGCCCTTGCGGATGGCCAGGCGGGTGCCCCGCACCGCCAGCGGCGCGTTGCGGTTCACCATCTCGGCCAGTTCCTGCAGCCGGCCGGGCAATGCGTCGTGCTCCACCACCTCGGTGATCAGGCCGAGCTCGTAGGCGCGCGCCGCGCTCAGGCGTTCCTGACGGCCCATGATCGCCATGCGCATGGCGACGTTGAGCGGCAGCGTGCGAGCGACGCGCACCATCTCGCGGCCCGACACGAGGCCGATGCTCACGTGCGGATCGAAGAACTGCGCCTGGTCGGAGGCGATGGCGATGTCGCCGGTGGTCACGAGATCCATGCCCGCACCGCAGCAGATCCCGTTCACGCCCACGATGATCGGCTTGGCCATCTGCCGGAACGGCGGCGTGGCCTCTTGGGGCGCGTCCCACTCGTGGAAGCGCGAGAGATACCGGCCGTCGAACGGGATCTTGCCGTCGTCGCGCACGGTGTCGACGTCGGCACCGGTGCAGAACGCGCGACCGGTGGCGGTGACCACGATGGTCCACACGTCGTCGTCGGTCTCCGCCCGCGTGTACGCGTCGGCGAGCTCCTTCTCCATCACCCGGCTGATCGAGTTCAGCTTGTCGGGCCGGTTGAACGTGATGGTGGCGGTGCGGTCCTCGACCTCGTAGAGGATCGTCTCATAGCTCATCGCACCACGTACCCTCCGTCGACGATCAGTTCTTGGCCGGTGACGTAGCTCGCCTCGTCGCTGGCGAGGAACAGAATGGCATCGGCGATGTCGTCCATCGCACCCATGCGCTTCATCGGGAGGTGCGCGGCGAAGCCGGCGACCCGCTCCTCTTGGGCGGCTTCGCCGAGACCGTCGCGCTCGCCCGTGGTCATCGGCGTGCGCATGAACCCCGGCGACACCGCGTTCATCCGCACGCCGCGCCGGGCGAGCTCACGCGCGGTGTGGCGGGTGTAGCTGAGGATCGCGCCCTTCGACGCCGCGTACGCGGAACCGCCGGTGCACACCGACGCCGCGATCGACGCCACGTTCACGATCGACCCCCCGCCTGCTCTGAGCATCGCCGGGATCGCCGCCTTCGAGCACACGAAGACGCTGCGCAGGTTCACCTGCAGCACCTGGTCCCACTTCTCCTCGGTGGTGTCCCACGTGTCGCGGTCGTCACCCTGCACGATGCCGGCGTTGTTGACGAGCACGTCGAGCCGGCCGAAATCGCCGACCGCCGTCGCGACCGCCTGCTGCGCCAGGTCGAGGCGCGACACGTCGCCGGTCACGAGTCGGGCACCGTCGCCCACCTCCTCGACCACCGCGCGGCCGCGCGGCTCGTCGAGATCGACCACCACGACCCGGGCACCCTCACGCGCGAACCGCAGCACGGTGGCGCGGCCGAAGCCCGATGCACCCCCGGTGACGATCGCGACCTTGCCGTCGAGTCGACCCACGTTCAGCCCCCATATTCTCGGCCGGTGACCACGAAGTCGTCGAGTGTCGGCTCGTGGGTCATGCGCCAGTAGTCGACCAGCTTCCAGGGCATGTTGGTGGTGACCCGACCGGCGTCGTTGTTGTAGTAGCTGTGCACCCGCGGGTGACGCCACACGAGGTGTTCGTGCTCGGCATCCACCCGCTCGTTGTAGGCGTCGTGCACGTCGCGCTTGCACTCCATGCTGGTCCACCCGCGCTCGAGCATGGCGCCGATCGCCTTGACGACGTAGTTGACCTGGCATTCGAGCACGAACACCACGCTCCCGACCACCGGGTTGGTGTTGGGTCCGTAGAGACAGAACAGGTTGGGGAAGCCGGGCACGGTGATGCCCACGTACGCGCGCGGATCGTCGCCCCATTCCTCGTGGAGCACACGGTCACGACCGGTGATCACCATCGGCCAGAGGTACTTGTTGGGGTGGAAACCGGTGCCGAGGACGAGCACGTCAGTGTCGCATCGCACGCCCGACTCGGTGATCACTGCGTGCGGCTCCGCACGTACGACCCGCTCGTTCACCAGGTCGACGTCGTCGCGCAGCAGTGTGCGGAACCAGCCGTTGTCCTGGAGCATGCGCTTGCCCAGCGCCGGGTAGTCGGGCAGCACGTCGTCGACCAGCTCGGGTTGCGCAGCCAACTCGCGCTCGGCGTGCGCGGTCATCACGCGGCGCAACTTGTCGTTCTGGCGGCTGATCGCGGTGTCCTGCTCGGCCCACTCCGGGTCGACGCGGAACGCCGGATACATCCGGTCGGCGCTGTTCCAGAACTGCAGCACGCGGTACCACGACAGGTACCGGGGCACGTTCCGGAACAGCCACTTCTCCTGGTCGGTGACCGGGCGGTGGTAGTCGGGGTTGGGCGTGACCCAGTGACGCGACCGCTGGAAGATGGTGACGTGCTCGGCATCGGACGCGATGGCGGGCACGAACTGCATCGCGCTCGCACCGGT
>DASXXX010000025.1:0-4905 GCA_036502765.1 Acidimicrobiia bacterium
GAGCACATCGAGACGCGCGCGGGCGACGTGAAGCACTCGCAAGCCGACTCCACCCGACTGCAGGAGCTGTTTCCCGACGTCGTCCCCACCGCGCTGCCCGATGCATTGCGCGCGACGGTCGACTGGTTCCGTGCGGGGTGAGGACGCGCTGAAGCGCGTCGTCGACGTCGTCGGCGCCTCGATGGCACTCGTGCTCCTGTCACCGCTGCTCGGGATCGTCGCGCTCCTCGTGCGCATGCGCATGGGCACGCCGGTCCTGTTTCGCCAGCAACGACCCGGTCGCGGTGGACGTCCGTTCGTGATGACGAAATTCCGGACCATGACCGACCGGCGCGGTGCCGACGGCGAGCTCCTGCCCGACGCCGACCGCCTCACCGCGCTCGGCAAGTGGCTGCGCCGCACGAGTGTCGACGAGCTGCCCGAGCTGCTCAACGTCGTGCACGGCGACATGAGCCTGGTGGGCCCGCGCCCACTGCTCATGGAGTACCTGCCGCTGTACTCCGACGACCAGGCGCGACGGCACGAGGTGCGCCCGGGGATCACCGGGTGGGCGCAGGTGAACGGACGCAACGCGGTCACGTGGGACGAGAAGTTCGCGCTCGACGTCTGGTACGTCGACCACCGTTCGCCGCGTCTCGACATGGAGATCCTGGCGAAGACGGTGTCGCAGGTGTTCAGCGGTCACGGAGTGAGCGCGCCCGGTCACGCGACCATGGAACCGTTCCGCGGCGGCGGACCACCGTCGAACGAGGGAGCGTCGTGAGCCGGGTGATCGTGATCGGCGGCTCCGACCAGGGCCGCCAGGTGCTCGACGCCATCCTCGCCCGCGGGTTCCACACCGCGGTCGGCGTGCTCGACCGCGGGCTCGCGCGTGGCGCGCTCGTCGCCGGTGTGCCCGTTCTGGGCAGCGACGACGACCTCGCTGTGTGCGCGCCGGAGGTCGGGGCTGACCACTTCGTCGTCGCCATCGGCGACAACGCGACACGCGGCGTGGTGCTGGAGCGCGCGGTCGCGGCGGCGCCGCACCTCGAACCGGCGACGGTCGTGCACCCGGCGGCGGTCATCGGCCACGACGCGACCATCGGCCCCGGTTCGATCCTGCTCGCCGGGTGCGTGGTGGGCAACGGCACCCAGGTGGGGCGGGGGGCGCTGCTCGGCATCCGATCGTCGATCGACCACGACGGCGTGCTCGGCGACCACGCCAGCCTCGGTCCCGGCGCGACCACGGGCGGCACCGTGCGCATCGGGGCCACCACCGCGGTGGGGCTCGGCGCCAACGTGATCCACGGCGTCACCATCGGCGCCGACACCGTCGTGGGCGCCGGCGCGCTCGTGCTGGCCGACCTCCCCGACCGCGTCGTGGCGTACGGCGTGCCGGCGCGCGTGGCCCGAAGCCGTCAGCCCGGCGAGCCCTACCTCTAGCCGCGCGCAGGGCGAGGAGGCCGCGCTCCTGCGCCGAGGCACAGGGGCACTATTTTCTCCGCACGCCCGGGCGCGCCTCGCAGGTAGGCGCGCCACCGTCCCGGAGGAACCTTTGCCCGACCGCCCGCCGGATCACTCGGAGGGCGAGCCGTCGTCGTACTCGCTGCCGAGTGAGTACGGGCCCGCGCAGACTCCGCGCCCCTACGACGAGCTCGACCATCACGACGACAACCCGGCCGTCACCCTCCACGACCGCGACGCGGAGGTCGTCGCCCCCGCCGCGCCCGCGGCGCCCGCCGCGCCCGCTCCGACGGCGGTCACGCCCGGTCCGGCGGAACCCGCAGCACCGTTGTCGCGCCGCGAGCTGCGCGAGCAGCGCGAGCGCGAAGAGGCCTCGGCGAAGAAGCGGAGCAAGGGTCCCAGGCAGCAGCGGTCGACGCGCTCGAAGTGGGTCCGGCGCGGCATCGCGATCGCGGTCGTCTTGCTCCTGATCCCGGTGGCCATCGACTACGTCGACTACCTCAACAAGCCGGGCAGCGACACCATCTCGGTGCGAACCGTCGAGTGGATCCGCGACAACGGCGGCAACGGGATCGTGAACACCATCGAGCGCTGGTGGTACACGAACAACCCGCCGCCCACCGGCGGCAGGCCCGAAGCCATCAAGACGCAGAAGACCACCGTCGACCCCACCCACACGTCGAACCCGACCGTCACCACCCTCCCGCCGATCCAACACCTCGCGCCGCCCACGGCTCGCGTCCCCACGCCGGCGACCGACGTGCAGGAGAACGAGGGGGTGTGGCAGCCGACGGGACGACTCGTGAGCGGGCAGGCGGCCGTCTACACCACCTTCGTGCGGCCCGACGCCGTGCACACCGCGTATTACACGGGCCTGATGTGGCTCGACACCAAGCTGCTGCGCGCCAACTACGTCGTCGGGCTCGAGCAGCCCGGGGGCGGCGCCAATCCGTGGGGGTCGCAGATCCCGCCCGACCAGCTCGACCTCGCGATCGCCGCGTTCAACTCGGGCTTCAAGATGGACTCCGCCAACGGCGGTGCGTACCTCGACGGCCAGGAGATCGTCCCGCTGCGCGACGGGTCGGCGTCGTTCGTCATCAATCAGGACGGCTCGGCCAACGTCGGCGTGTGGGGCCGTGACTTCACCATGTCGCCCGACATCAAGGCGGTCCGGCAGAACCTCGTACCGATCGTCGACAACGGTCAACTCAACCCGCAGCTGCGCGAGGACGACACGACCGCGTTCGGGGCCACGCTCGGCAACAACGTGTACGTGTGGCGATCGGGCGTGGGCGTGACGGCCGACGGCGCGATCGTCTACGCCGGTGGGCCGGCGATGTCGGTGCTCGCGCTGGCCCGCACCCTGCAGTCAGCCGGCGCGGTCCGCGCCATGGAGATGGACATCAACACCGATTGGGTGAGCGCGTTCACCTACCAGCCCAACACGACCGTCGCAGGCAACCCCATCGAGGGTGTGAAGCTGCTCGACGGCATGACCCACGACGGCAGCCAATACCTCCAGCCCAACACCCGCGACTTCTTCGCCTTCACCGCCGACCCCAAAGCCGTCGTCCCCACCACCACAACGACCACGACCAAGCCCAAGAAATAACCTCGGTTTTGGCGTCACTCGACCCTCATATGGGTGGCTGAGGGGGTGGTAAACCCGAGTCGGCTCCGCAGTGTCTCGAGCGGTCTCCCGCCGTTCTGCCGGATGGCAGCAGCGGTGAACGTGATGGTCTCCCAGCGGATGCGCGACAGCACCGCGCGACGGTCGCTGTCGCGCTCGACTGCGCTCCTTCCTGTGTGGTGCTCATAGCTGTCGTATTCGATCGCGATGCGGTGGTCCGGGTAGGCGGCGTCGACCCGGGCGATGAACGCCCCGTTGTGCCGGATCTCATACTGGAACTGCGGTGTCGGGAGTCCATGACGACGCAGCAACTGCTTGAGCTTCGTCTCCATCGGACTCTCGGGCACACCCGCTCGCGGGTCCCGATCACCGACGAGTGCTCGGAGCACTCCGACTCCGTTCCGGCCCTGCTTGCCCTTGTGCTGCACGAACTGTTGGAGTCGCGCAAGAGTCGTGAGCTTCCGGTGGAGCGCTCGATCGACTGCCATCTCCACGATCGGCGGATCGACGACGGCAGCGAGCCCGAGCAGTGTCTGTTCAATCGACGTGGTCGGAATGCCGTCAAGTGTCTGCATGTCGTCGGGATCCAAGAGCTTCGTCTCGTGCACGACGAGTCCGTCGACTCTCGCTCGGCGCCAGCGGCGGGACGTGATCTCGACAAGATCGACCCGCGCCCCCGGGAGATCCCAGAGCTCCGCGGCTGATCGGTGCGAGGCCAACGCCGGACTGGCCGCGGCCCAACACGCCGCGAGCAGGTCACCTCGCCACGAAGGCGGGAGGCCCGAAATCGCGTACACACCCGGATGACGTAGGTGCCACCGACCAGTCCGGATGCGAACCTCACGTTGCCGGGACGTGAAGCCGACTTCCGTGGCGTGTCCGAAGGTGAAGACGCCGTGTTGCTTCGAGGCCCTGTCGGCAATTCTCTGATCCAATGAGTCGTCCATGCCTCAACAGACGCACGACTCGGGAATTCATCTCACGCGCGTTTTGGGCGCCGCTCAACCACCCATATGAGGATCGAGCGGCGCCAAAACGGAATTACTTGGGGTCGAGGGCCAGGCTGCAGGAGTTCATGCAGTAGCGCTGGCCGGTGGGGCCGGGGCCGTCGGGGAACACGTGGCCGAGGTGCCCGCCGCACGTGCGGCACACGACCTCCTCGCGCACCATGCCGTGCGTGACGTCACGCTTGATCTCGACCGCGTCGGCGACCATCGGCTCGGTGAAGCTCGGCCAACCGGTGCCGGACTCGAACTTGCTCGACGCATCGAACAGCTCGGCGCCACATCCGGCGCAGTGGTACACGCCGTCGTCGTGGCAGTCCCAGTACTTGCCGGTGAACGCCCGCTCCGTGCCCGCCTGGCGCAGCACCTGGTACTGCTCGGGGCTGAGCTCCTCGCGCCACTCCTGCTCGCTCTTCACAACCTGGTCGCTCATCACTTCTCCTCGGGCACGTAGGCCCAGCATTCGATTTCCACCAGGGCACCGGCGGGCAGCGCCGCGACGCCGATGGTGGTACGCGCGGGCCGGCTGGCCCCGATCGCGCCCTCGTACAACGCATTGACGGTCCCGAAGTTCCCGAGATCGGTGAGGAAGATGGTGGCCCGCGCGACGTCGGCCCAGGTGGCCCCGCAGTCGGCCAGCACGGCGTCGATGTTGGCCAGGACCTGCCGGGTCTCCGCCTCGATCCCACCCTCCACGAGCGTGCCGTCGGGCCCGAACGCGACCTGGCCGGCCATCACCACGAAGTCGCCCGCCCGCACCGCGGGTGAGTAGGGCCCGGCCACCGGCGGCGCGCCGGGGGTGGGGACCGGCGACACGGCCACCTCAGC
>DASXXX010000026.1:0-2343 GCA_036502765.1 Acidimicrobiia bacterium
CCGCACCGGTGCGCCCGACGACATCGGTCCGATGGTCGCGGTGAAGGACCGTCAGAACGCGCTGAAGAACCCGTACGCGCACCTTCAGCTGAAGGACATCTCGCTGGAGACGGTGAAGGCGTCCCCGATGATGTGGGACCCAGTGCGCTTCCTCGAGTCGTGCCCGTCGTCCGACGGCGCGTGCGCGGTGGTGTTCACCGACGAAGCGGGCGGCAACGCCGCCGCGGCCGACGGCCGTCCGCCGGCGTGGATCCTCGGGTCGGCGGTGCGTTCCGAGCCGTCGTCGTTCCCCGGCCGCGACCCGGTGCGTCCCCAGGGCGCGGTCGACTGCGCGGCCGACGTGTACGCGCAGGCCGGCATCACCGACCCGCTCGGACAGATCGACTGCGCCGAGCTCTACGTGCCGTTCAGCTGGTACGAGCCGATGTGGCTCGAGGCGCACGACATCGCCGCCCACAGCGAGGGCTGGAAGATGGTCGAGCGGGGCGACACCGCGCTCGACGGCTCGTTCCCGGTGAACATGTCGGGCGGCGTGCTGTCGTCGAACCCCATCGGCGCGTCGGGCCTGCTGCGCTTCGCCGAAGCGGCGCTGCAGGTGCGGGGCATGGCGGGTGAGCACCAGATCGACGGCGCGAAGGTGTCGTTGGCCCAGGCGTACGGCGCGTCGGCGCAGTACTTCTCGATGTGGGTCGTCGCCAGCTCGCTGGATCCGTTCGGCTCCTGAGCCCGCCGGGCGTTGCTCGGCGTGGGGCTAGGACACCGAGGGGCGGAGCTTCTCGATGATGCCCTCGCGGTCGCAGTACTTGTGGAGGTCGAGTCGGATGACGCGCGCCCGCGCGTGCGCGTAGTCGTCGAACCGGATCGCGACGACGTGCTCCTCCAGCACCTCGACGGTACGGATGTCCCGCCGCGGCACCACCGTGAGGATCGTCTGCGTGCGCGCCGAGGTCGCCAGCAGCAACGAGTCGTCGGTGAGCACGGCGGTCGTCTTGCGCATCTCGCCGAGCGCGTCGGCGGTGCCGCGCTCGAGCGCGACCACGTTGGCGTCGTCCGGAATGTGGCTCCGGAGTCCCGGAGCAAGGTGCGATCCCAGAACCTCATGATCCGCAGTCTTCTCGGTGGAACGACCCTGAGCCCAAAGGTGGCGATTCGTTGCAGCACTGGAACCGATCGCCACCATTTGGCGGAGCCCGACCGCCGGCGGCTCAGCCCGGCTTCCGGCGCGCCGTCAGCCCCCGCAAGTCACCGTCGTCGTCGTGCCACGGCTCGGCCGGCGCGAAGCCGTGACGTTCGAGGTCGGGTGCGAGCAGCTCGTCCTGCGCGCCGCCGAGCTCGAGGAACAGGTAGCCGCCTGCACGCAACACCATCGCCGCGTTCCCGACGACGCGACGCACGACGGCAAGACCGTCGTCACCGCCGTCGAGCGCTCGCACCGGTTCGTGGCGTTGCACGTCGGTCGGGAGCAGGCGCTGTTCGCCGCTCGGCACGTATGGCGCCACTGCGGTGACCACGTCGACCGCGCCCGAGACGTGCAACGACGCCGCGAGGTCGCCGACCACGGCGCGCACTCCATTGCTCATCGCGCATCGCGCCGCAGTGGGATCCACGTCGATCCCCACCACGAACGCGTCGGGCACCGCGTGCTGCAGCCACGCCGCGATCGCACCGCTGCCCGTGCAGAGGTCGATTGCGATCCCACGTCCGAGGAGCACTGCCGCCGCGCGCTGCGCCAGGTCTTCGCTCTGCACGCGCGGCACGTACACGCCCGGGTCGACGCGCACCACGACGCCGCCGAAGGTCGTCCGTCCGGTGATCCACGCCAGCGGCTCCCCGACCTCGCGTCGACGCAACCGGGCTTCGAGCTCGGCGGCACCGGGCGCGTCGTGCAGGAGCTCGCGCGCTTCCTCCTCGGGCGCAACGCAGCCCGCGGCCGCGAGGCGAGCGGCAACGGTCAAGCAGGCGCCACACCCGGGAGGGGGATGCGGTACAGGCGCGCCGCGTTCAGCCCCATGATCCCGGCGATGGAGTCGTCGTCGACCCCTTCGAGGGCGGCGTCGGCATATTCGAGCCCGTCGGGGTAGATGCACGTGGGGTGCGGGAAGTCGGTCTCGAACATCAGGTGGTCGGCACCGACGCTCGCGATCGCCTCGGCGATGCCGCTGCGCTCGAACCAGAAGCACGAGTGGATCTGGCGCCGGAAGTAGTCGGACGGCGCCATCGACAGGTTGTCCATCGACCCCGGCGTCATCTCACCGACCTGGTAGTCGAGCGCCTTCAGGAAGAACGGGATCCACCCCACACCGCTCTCCACCGACACGAACTGCAGCGTGGGGAAGCGCTCCA
>DASXXX010000027.1:0-31784 GCA_036502765.1 Acidimicrobiia bacterium
CATCCAGAGGTAGCGGTTGTCGTACTCGATCATGAAGCCGGTGGTCGCCGCGCACGTGACGATGGTGCCGCCGCGCGTGCACACGAACACCGACGCGCCCATCGTGGAGCGGCCGGGGTGCTCGAACACGATGTCGGGGTCGGTGCCCGCGAGGTCGCGGATGCGCTTCCCGAACCGCCGCCACTCGGCCGGGTCCTGGGTCTGGTCGTCCTTCCAGAACTGGAAGCCCTCGGCGGCGCGGTCGATCACGTGCTCGACACCCATCGACCGCACCAGGTCTGCCCGCGCCGCGCTCGACACCACCGCCACCGGCGTGCCGCCGCCGTTGAGCACGTACTGGCACGCGTACGCGCCGATCCCTCCGCTCGCCCCCCAGATCAGGACGGTCTGGCCCTGCGTCATGCGCGCGCCGTGAGGGCTCACCAACATGCGGTAGCTCGTGGAGTTGGTCAGCGCGTTGACCGCGGCCTCTTCCCACGTGAGGTGCGCGGGCTTGGGCATGAGCTGGTTGGCCTTCACCAGCGTGAGCTCGCCGAGGCCGCCGTAGTTGGTCTCGTAGCCCCAGATCCGCTGGTTCGTGGCGAGCATCGAGTCGTCGTGCGCGCTGGGGTCCTGGTCGTCGACGTGGTTGCAGTGCACGGTGACCGCGTCGCCCGGCTTCCACGACCGCACCGCAGAGCCGACGCGCAGCACCACGCCCGAGGCGTCGCTGCCGACGACGTGGAACGGCTGGTCGTGACGCGCGCCCCACACACTCTCGCGGCCGAGGCGTTGGAGGAACCCGAACGTGGGGACGGGCTCGAAGATCGACGTCCACACCGTGTTGAAGTTGATCGACGACGCCATCACCGCGACGACCGCTTCGTCGGGCGCCAGCTCCGGCAACGTCACCTCGTCGAGATGGAGCGACTTGCGCGGATCCTTCTCCTCCGACGGCATCCCGTCGAACATGTCCTGCTCGTCGGCGCGCACGACGGCACCCCGGTAGGAACCCGGCAGCGGTAGCGCGGCGAGGTCGTCGGCGGGCGCTCCGGCGAGGATCGCGTCGCGGATCGCGCTGATCTCACCGCCACTTTTCACGGCCGGATCCCCACGGGACGCGAAGCTACCATTGGGTAACTTTCCCTTCTTCTCCGGGGGTTTCTGCCATGCCTGGCTCGGTCATCGTCTCGTCCGCACGCACCCCCATCGGCCGCCTGTCCGGTGCCTTCTCCACGTTGAGCGCCGCCGATCTCGGCGGGCACGCCATCCGCGCCGCGCTCGCCCGCGGCGGCGTGAGCCCGGAACTGGTCGACTACGTGTACGTCGGCCAGGTGATCCAGGCCGGTTCGGGACAGATGCCGGCCCGGCAGGCCGCGGTGAAGGCGGGCATCCCGCTCGACGTCCCCTCGATCGGGCTCAACAAGGCGTGCCTCTCGGGCATCGACGCGGTCTACCTCGCCGACCTGATGATCCAGGCCGGTGACGCCGACATCGTCGTGGCCAGCGGCATGGAGTCGATGACGCGCGCGCCGTACCTCCTGAAGGACGCGCGCGCCGGGTACCGCATGGGCAACGGCGCGCTGCTCGACTCGATGCTGGCCGACGGCCTGGTCTGCGGCCTCGAGGACATCCACATGGGCGAGAGCACCGAGCGCGCGACGCAGGCGCACGGCGGGATCACGCGCGAGGCCATGGACGACCTCGCGGCGAAGAGCCACGAGCGCGCCGCCAACGCGGCGAAGGACGGGCGCTTCACCGAGATCGAGCCGATCGAGATCCCCCAGCGCAAGGGTGACCCGATCGTCGTCGAGGCCGACGAGGGCATCCGGCCCGGCACCACCATCGCGTCACTCGCCGGCTTGCGCCCCGCGTTCGACGGCGACGGGAGCATCACCGCCGGCAACGCGTCGCAGATCTCCGACGGCGGCGCGGCCGTCGTCGTGATGTCGAAGGCCAAGGCCGACGAGCTCGGGATCGAGCCGCTCGCCGAGCTGCTCGCGTTCGGCAACGTCGCCGGTCCCGACACGTCGCTGCTCCACCAGCCGTCGGGCGCGATCAAGCAGGCCCTCGGCAAGCTCGGTGAAGCGGTGAGCGCGCTCGACCTCATCGAGATCAACGAGGCGTTCGCCGCGGTGGGCGTGGCCTCGATGCAGGACCTCGGCGTCACCGACGAGATCGTGAACGTCAACGGCGGCGCGATCGCGCTCGGTCACCCCATCGGGATGTCGGGGACCCGCGTCGTACTCACCTTGATCGACGAGCTGCGGCGCCGAGGTGGTGGCCTCGGCGCCGCGTCACTCTGTGGTGGCGGCGGCCAGGGAGAGGCCGCCATCTTCCGGACCCTCTGAGGGTCAGGCGTACTTCTCGGACGGCCCGTACTTGTTGGGGCCGGGCTGGCCGTCGGTGGCGAAGAACACGATCAGCACGATGATCCCGATGAGGGGGATCAAGCCGATCAACAACCACCAGCCACTCTTGTCGGTGTCGTGCAACCTGCGGATGCCGACGGCGATGCCGGGGAGCAACACGGCCAGTCCGTAGATCACCACCAGGACCACGAAGATGCTCGACGCCGCCTGGAGCAGGTTCAACACGAGGCTGATGATGAAGTTGGCCAGCGCGTACCACCAGAACTCCGCCCGCCGGGCACGCCCGGCGAAATTGACGTAGTTCTCGAGGACGACCTTCTTCCAGTAGCTGACGAGCGGGTTCGGCAGCGCCGGAAGGGGCGTGCCTCCTCCTCCGTAGTTCGCCGGAGGCGGCGGGGGCGGGACGTCGGTCATGCGTTGCTCCTCGTGGTCACTCGTAGAGTCGGTTCATCGCGCCCTGGACCTTGAAGACCCAGATGAAGAAGCCGACGATCGGGATCAGGTTCCAGAACCCGGTCACGCCGCTCACGGGCTTCTCGCGACCCATCTTCTCGTAGATGTTGCCGATCTCCGACGGGATCAGGAACCAGTTGACGACGCCGATGACGAGACCGATCACCAGACCGATCACACCGCCGACGCCGTCGCCGCTGAAGTCCTTGTTCTCCTTGAAGATCTTGTAGGTCCACACGAGCAGGTAGATGCCCAGCGTGATGATCGAGAAGATCGCCACCGCGATCGGCTCTCGGACCTTCCCCTTGGGTCCCCAACCCGACGCCGCGGCCGGTGTGGAAGGCGGTGGTGGTGGTGTGAGTGTCGCGTCAGTCATCGTGGGTCCTCCCCCTGCCCGGCAGCGCCGGAGTCGACGGGACAGGCTCGCGCGATTCGTGATCCGGTGCTGGGATGCTCGGGCGGGCGGTGAACTACGCGTCGACCTCGCGCCGGCCCTCGAGCGCCCGGCCCAGGGTGACCTCGTCGGCGTACTCGAGGTCGCCGCCGACGGGAAGGCCACTGGCGATGCGGGTGGTGCGCACCCCGAGGGGCTTGAGCAGCCGGGCCAGGTACATCGCCGTCGCTTCACCCTCGATGTTCGGGTTGGTGGCGAGGATCACCTCGGTGACGCCTTCGGCGTCGACCCGGGCGAGCATCTCCTTCACCCGCAGCTGCTCGGGCCCGATGCCCTCGATGGGCGAGATCGCGCCCTGGAGCACGTGGTAATGCCCGGCGAACTCGTGGGTGCGCTCGACCGCGACGATGTCGCGGGGCTCCTCCACCACGCAGAGCTTGGTGGCGTCACGCCGGTCGTCGAGGCAGTAGCCGCAGAGCTCGCCCTCGGAGATGTTGAAGCAGCGGCGGCACCAGCTCACGCGCTCCTTCGCCTCCGTGATCGCGCGCGCCAGACGGTTGGCGTCCTCGGGCGCGGCCTTCAGGAGATAGAACGCGATGCGTTGCGCCGACTTGGGCCCGACGCCGGGCAGGCGACCGAGCTCGTCGATGAGGGCCTGGACCGGCGCGGCGTACGGGCTGGTCACGCGTCAGCCGAGTAGCCCGCCGAGCGACCCGAGATCGAGGCCGCCGGTGACTCCGCCCAGGCTCTCCTGCTGCATGTCGTGCGAACGGCGCAGGCCGTCGGTCACCGCCGCGAGCACGAGGTCTTCCAACATCTCGACGTCGTCGGGGTCGACGACCTCGGGCGCGATCTGCACCGACTGCACGTCGCCGGTGCCGGTGACGACCACCTTCACCATGCCGCCGCCGGCCGAGCCCTCGACCGTCGCGTCGGCCAGCGCGTCCTGCGCCGCGGCCATGTCGGCCTGCATCTTCTGCATTTGCTTCATCATCTGGTTCATCTGGCCCCCGCCGCCGCCCGGCATCGGAGGTCGGCCACCCTGGCCCTTCGGCATCGCGTTCCTCGTCTCAGTCGCGGCGGTCTTAGTCGCGGGGGACTTCCTCGACGACGGTGGCGCCGAGGCTCTGCGTGATGAGCGTCACCGAATCTACCGCCGGAGCCTGGCTGCCCTCGTCGACCAGGTCGGCGAGATCGATCTCTTCGTCGTCTGGAGGCTCCTCGTCGATCGGCGCGCTCGATGCCGCGGGATCGACCGCGGGGTCGGCATCGAAGCCGTCGTGGGGCACCGGCTTGAACTGCATCTGGCGCCCCAGGAGCCGCGACAGCGCGGCCCGGATGTTGTCGGCTTCCTTCTTGAAGCGCGGCACGGCAACGTCGTACTGTGCGCGCGGCACGCCGAAGGTGATGACGCCCCGGTCGACCGAGAGCGGCTGCGCCGCGCTCACTGCGGCGCGGGTGGCCGGCGGCAGGCCGGTCTGGATCTCGGCCCACGCGACGATGACGTCGTCGATGTCGACCTCGCCCACGGGCGCCGCCGGAGCCGCTTCCTCTGCGGCGGGCGCGACGGCCTCGAGTTTGGGCGCTGGTTCGGGGGTTGCTTCGTCGCGGACACGCTTGAGCTCGGCGAACGAGCGTCCGCCGCGGCTCGCGGGCTGCTCGGCCGATGACCCCACCGTCGGGGCGGCGGCCGGTGCGGCCGCCACTCCTCCGCGCTCGAGCCGGTCGATGCGTTCGGCCAACGCCTGGAGCGGCGTGCCTGCCTCGCGCCGGGCCAGGCGAACCAACGCGATCTCGACGACGAGGCGCGGATCCGCGGCGTCGGTCCCGCGCATGTCGACGACGGCCTGCCCGAGCGTCTCGAGCATGCGCACCAACATCGGCGCGCCCACCTGGTCAGCGAGCTCGCCGAGCGCGGCCAGTGCGTCGTCGGGCGCGTCGACCCGCACCCGCCCGCGGGCGGAGGTGAGGAGGAACGCGTCGCGCACGGTCGAGAGGAGATCCTCGGTGAGTCGGCGCGGCTCGTGTCCCGCGTCGAGCTGCTCGCCCAACGCGACCAGCGCGCCGGCGACGTCTTCGTCGGCGACCGCGCGCAGGACCGCGAGTCGGCCGTCGAACGAGCTCCCGCCGAACAGCGCGCCGATGCTCTCGAGGTCGATCGCACCGTGGGCGATGGCCTGGTCGAGCAGCGACAGCGAGTCGCGCATCGATCCGGCGCCGGCGCGGGCGATCACGGCCAACGCCTCGGGATCGGCATCGATCCCCTCCTTCGCGCACACGTCGGCGAGGTGCGCGGCGAGCTCGTCGACCGTGTACAGCGTGAACTCGAAGTGCTGGGTGCGCGACCGGATGGTGGGCGCAACCTTCAGCGGATCGGTGGTGGCGAGCACGAACACGACGTGCTCGGGCGCCTCCTCGAGCGTCTTGAGCAGCGCGGCTTCGGCGCTGCCACTGAGCATGTGCACCTCGTCGAGGATGTACACCTTCTTCGCGCCGCCGGCACTGAGGTACGCGACGCGCTCGAGCAGGTCGCGCATCTCGTCGACCTTGCTGCGCGACGCGGCGTCGACCTCGATCACGTCGAGCGAGCTGCCCTCGGCGATGGCGACGCAGCTCTCGCACTCGCCGCACGGATCGCCGTCGTCGCCCCGATTCGTGCAGTTCAGGGCCTTCGCCAGCAACCGGGCGGTCGTGGTCTTGCCCGTGCCGCGCGGTCCGGAGAAGAGGTACGCATGGCCGACCCGGCCGTCGCGCACGGAGTTCTGCAACGCGGTGCGCACGTGCTCCTGGCCGACGAGCTCGGAGAACCGCTGCGGCCGGTACTTGCGGTAGAGCGACTGGTACGCCACGAAGCGACTGTAGGACACCGACCCTGCATGAACACTTGGGGCCAACCGGCCGGGTCCCGGACACCCGCCGCGTAGCGTGAGGGTCCCCCCGGCTCTGTTGGGTTCGCCATGCTGCAGCGACTCGCGCGCTTCTCGTATCGCCGCCGCCTTAGGTGCTCGGCGGTTGGATCCTCCTCCTCGTGGCTACGTTCGCGCTCGCGAGCAGCCTGAACGGCGCGTTCAAGACCGAGTTCAAGTTGCCGGGCACCGACAGCCAGGAAGCGTTCGACCTCCTCGAGCACCGTGGTGCGCATGGTGCTCGTGCCGGCGACGATGGAGCTCCTCGGCGACTGGAACTGGTGGCTGCCGAAGTGGCTCGACCGGATCCTGCCGCGGGTGCACGTCGAGGGCGGCTCGCTCGAGGACGAGCTCGCCGAGCTCGAACGCGAAGCTCAGCCCGCGGGTGCCAGCTCGCGGTAGCGGCGAACGGCCACCACCGACCAGATCAGCTCCACGACACCGAAGGGCCACGCGCCCGACAGGAACCCGTAGAGACTCGAGAGCACGCAGCCGAGCGCGAACAGCAGCACGTACTGCCGACCCCGGCCCTCTAGGGCGTACATCACCATCATGAAGGTCACGGCGCAGACGCCGTAGATGGTCACCACCATCACCCCAGTGTGACCCGACGGTCTCCTCGGGTTGACAGGCAACCATCAAGTTGCCTATTGTGGAGCCCGTGGACGACGTGTTCAAGGCGCTGGCCGATCCCCACCGCCGGCAACTCCTCGACCGCCTCAACGCCCGCAATGGTCAGACGCTGCGGGAGTTGTGCACCGACCTCGACATGACTCGCCAAGCGGTGAGCAAGCACCTGGCGGTGCTCGAGTCGGCGCTGCTCGTCGCCACCGTGCGGCGGGGCCGGGAGAAGTTCCACTACCTCAACCCGGCACCCCTCCACGAGATCGCCGACCGCTGGATCCACCGCTACGACCGGGCGCGGGTGGAAGCCCTCGCCGACCTGAAGCACGCCCTGGAGGACCACGACGTGACCACGAACGATCGCCCCGAGTTCGTCTACACCACCTACATCCGCACGTCACCGGAGCGCCTGTTCGCGGCGCTGACCGAGCCCGTGTTCACGCAGCGGTACTGGCAGGTCGAGCTCGACACCGACTGGCGTCCCGGCTCGACCATGACGTGGCGTCAACGCGGTGCGACCATCAGCCATCCGGAACAGGTCGTGCTCGAGTGCGACCCGCCGCGGCGGCTGTCGTACTCGTGGCACACCTTCACCGAGGAGTGGGCCGCGGCCGTCGGCATCGATGCCGACGAGCGGGCTCGCATCGCCGCCGAACCGCGCTCGAGGGTGACGTTCGAGCTCGAGCCCGACGGCCCGCTCGTGAAGCTCACCGTCATCCACGACGGGTTCGCCCGCGGCAGCGAGGTGCTCGAGAAGATCCGCGGCGGCTGGCCGAAGGTCGTCGGCGCGATCAAGACGCTGCTCGAGACCGGCGACCTCGACGACGGGCTGACCGCGAGCGCGGTCTCCGCGGCGCCGGTGACCGCGGTGTACGACGCGCTCACCACGCTCGACGGTCTGCGCGCCTGGTGGATGCCGGACGTCGACGGCGAACCTGCGTCGCGGGGCGGAGAGGTGACGTTCCGGTTCGACGACGACCACGTCACCATGCGCGTCGACCACCTCGAACCCACCCTCGTCGTGTGGACCTGCACCGAGTCGACCAAGTTCGCGGAGTGGATCGACACCAGGCTGTGGTGGGAGCTCCGGCACCGTGAGGACGCGGGAACCGAGATCGAGTTCCGTCAAGTCGGTCTGTTGCAGGAGTGCGAGTGCTACGGCGAGTGCTCGCGCGGTTGGAACCACTTCGTGGTGAGCCTGGCCGAGTTCGCGGCCGGCAGCGGTGGCCACCCGCGTGGATCCGACGGATGGGAGACCGCGCGCTCGGCGCGCTGACGGCGCGGTGCGCTGACGGCCAGAAGCGTCAGCCGTCGCGGCTGCTCAGCTTGGCGACGGCGGCCTGGGCGTCGGCATCTTCGGCCCAGCTCCAGCCCGGCGGCGTCGCCTGGTAACGCGCCGACTCCTCGGCCAGGATCGTCCGCCGGACACGCACGTTCTGACGGACGGCCCACTGCGGGTGCTCCAGCAACTGCCGCGCGAGCTCTTCCGCCGCGACGAGGTGCGCACGCTCCTCGACCAGGCGCGTGACGATGCCGGCGTCCCACGCCTCCACTGCCGTGAACCGCCGACCGGTCATGGTGACGTCGATCGCGAACGCAGCCGCGCCGAGGCGCGGGATGAAGTGCGCGGTCGGAAGGCCGAGCTTGATCTCGGTGACCTCGAACACCGCGTCGTTCGCGGCGACGAGATGGTCGCAGTACAGCGCGGTGCCGAGCGCGTGACCGAGGCAGTAACCGTGCACCGCCGCGATGACCGGCTTCCAACTGGTGTTCTGCGTGAAGGCGGCGTACTCGTTGGTGCGTCCGCTGGTGGATCCCTCGTCCATCGACCGTTGCAGTCGGTCGTTCACGTCACCGCCGCTGGAGAACGACTTCCCCTGGCCGAACAGGATCGCGATGTCGGCGTCGTCGTCACCGTCGAGCCGGTGCAGTGCGTCGATGAGGCCGGCGATGTCCTCGTCGCGCAATGCATTGTGCTTCTCGGGACGGTTGAAGGAGATGTACGCGATCCGGTCGCGCACCTCGTAGAGCACGGTCATGTCCGCATCATTCCGTGAAACGCGCCGGAGTGACCAACTGCTCTCAAGGCGACGCTCCTTCGGCCGATCAACGATGCATGACTGCAACCGAGATCCAGGCGATGGAAGCGATCTTCGCCCAACACATGGACGCGGAGACCGACGGCGACCTCGAGACGACGCTCGCGACCATGAGCTCCGAACCGCACCTCGTCAACGTCCCGACCATGGTGGGTGGCGCGGGACGCGACGGCGTGCGCAGCTTCTACGCAGACCACCTGATCGGGCAGTTCTTCCCGCCCGACGTCGAGTTCACGCCGGTGTCGCGCACGTTCGGCGAGCACCGCCTCGTCGACGAGATCGTGATCACCTTCACCCACTCGATCACGATCGACTGGATGCTCCCGAACGTGGAGCCCACCGGGAAGCGGGTGTCGGTGGCGTTCGTGGTCATCGTCGGTGTCGACGACGGCAAGATCTCCTACGAGCACATCTACTGGGACCAGGCGACCGTGCTCGTGCAGATCGGCCTGCTCGATCCGACCGGGCTCCCGGTCGTCGGCGCGCAGGCAACCGCGCAGCTGCTCGACCCGACGATCCCCGGACCGCACTTCGCCTGATGCACCGCCACTACACCGGCGAAGGGTGGGTGCGTCACTCCTCGGCGGGGCAGCACACCTCGAGCTCCATGCCGTCGACGTCGCGGAAGAAGAGCGACCACTCACCGCCGAGGCGCTGGACGTCCCCGACCTCCTGCGCGCCCGCGCGCACGAGGCGGTCGCGCACGTCGTCGAGCATCCTCCGGGAGTCGACCGCGAACGCGAAGTGGTCGACCGCGCCGCGGTGACCCGGGCGCCGACGTTCTCCGATGATGTCTCCCGTCTCCGCGGCGATGACGTTGAGCATCGCACCGCCGCCGACGTCGAGGATGCGGAACCACGGATGGCCGTCACCGGGCTCGATCTCGTGCACGACCTCGGCGTCGAAGGCGAGCTCGTAGAAGCGGGTCGTGCGCAGCATGTCGTCGGTGAGCGTGGCGACGTGGTTGAAGCCGGTGGTCAGGGGCATGGGTCGATGCCTTTCATGTCGACGGGTCGATGACCAACAGGGTCTTGCCGACGGTGGTGCGCGCCTCGATCGCGGCGTGGGCGTCGGCGGCGCCTTCCAGGGGGAACGTCTGACCGACCACCGGACCCAACCATCCGTCGGCTGCGGCCGTGAGCGCGCGGCGGGTCAGCGTGCGCATCGCGTCCGGCCCGCTGGGGACGAAGCGCGCGACGGTGAGCTGCCGGCGCGCGATCTCGTCGTCGGACATCGGCGTGAACGCACCGCTGGCCATGCCGTAGGGCACGAAGCGGCCGTGCGCACCGAGCAACTCCAGTGCATCGCGGCCGATCGCACCGCCGACACCGTCGAACACGACGTCGAGCTCGCCGACCTCGTCGCGCACACGTGACGCCCACGCAGGATCTGAGTAGTCGACCGCGACATCGGCACCGAGCTCGGACGCCAGCGCGACCTTGCGCGTCCCGCCCGCGGCCGCGACGACGGAGGCGCCGGCGTGCCGTGCGAGTTGCACGAGGAGGCTGCCGACCCCGCCTGCGGCGGCCTCGACGAGCACCGTGTCGCCTGGTCGCAGCGCCGCGACGTCGGTGAGGCCCATGGCGGTGCGTCCGTCGGCGAGCAGCGCCACCGCATCTTCGAGCGCGAGACCGGGTGGCACGTCGATGAGCTCGCCCGCGTCGACGACGACCCGCTCGGCGTAGCCGCCGCTCCCACCGGTCGTGCTCACGACGCTCCGACCGCCGAGCGACGGATCCACACCCTCGCCGACCGCCGCGACCACCCCGCCCACGCCGTTGCCCGGCACGACGGGCAATGTCGGGAGCATCGCCGGGTTCGGGGGTCGCCCGGCGCGCACCTGGGTCTCGACGAACGTGATGCTCGCGAACTCCACCGCCACGACGACTTCGCCCGGCCCGGGGATGGCCTCGGGAACGTCCTCGACACGAAGGCATTCAGGCGCACCGAAGGCGCGCAGCACCACTGCTCGCATGCGCTGCACCCTATGACCTAAAGTTCACTTGAAGTCAAGGAGTCGGTAGCATCGCCGCGATGGAGCCCGAACTCACCATCGGTGCGTTGAGCGATCGCACCGGGTGAACCCGGCCCGCGCTACGTGATCGACGGCGAACCGACTCCCCCGGTCGGGTCGCCAGGTCCGTCGGTCAGGACGCGACATCCGGCTCGAGCAGCTGCAGGTCGATCTCGATCTTGATCACGTCGCCGAGCGCAACCGAGCTGACGCCCGGCGGCAGCGCGATGTCGATGTCGAAGTCCTTGCGCTTGATCTGCGCGGTCGCCTCGAAACCCGCGTGACGCGGACCCCCGGGGAACGTCTCGACGCCACCGAGCTCGACCTCGAGCGTGACCGGCCGGGTGATCGCACCGATCGTGAGGTCACCGTCGACGGCGTAGTGGTCACCCGCGTCGGCGACGCGGGTCGAGCGGAACTCGAGCGTCGGACGGAGTGTCACGTCGACGATGTCGGCGCTGAGCACGTGTGCGTCGCGGTCGGCGTTGCCGGTGTCGATCGACGCGACGTCGATGTTCGCGGTGACCGACGTGTCGTCGAGCGTCTCACCGATCACGACGTCGACGTCGAAGGCGTTGAACCGCCCCCGGACCTTCGACACGCCGAGGTGGCGGACGGTGAAGCCGATCGAAGAGTGGGCGGGGTCGACGGCCCAGCGGCCGGCGACGAGGGGCAGCGTTGCGGTTGAGGCCTGGCTGGATGTGGTCATGGCTCGATGGTGCGCCTCCCCTCGCCCGGCAGGAAGGCCAGGTTGATCCAGGGCCGGGCGATCCTGGGAGTGCGGGGGCCAGGCTGCACCGGGCAGGGTGCGGCACACTGGAGGGGTGAGCGAACCGTCGGACCTGGGCGCATACCTGCGGGCGCGCCGCGAGGCGCTGCACCCCGCCGATGTCGGCTTGGTCGACAACGGCCGCCGCCGCACACCGGGTCTCCGGCGCGAAGAGGTCGCCGCGCTCGCCGGCGTGAGCATCGACTACCTGACGCGCCTCGAACAGGGCCGCGACACCAACCCGTCGGCATCGGTGTTGGCCGCGCTCGCGGCGGCGCTCCGGCTCAGCGATGGCGAGCGCACGCACATGGCCAAGATCGCCGCGCTCGGGCAGTCGCGCGAGATGTGCCCGGAGGCGACGCCGCTCGCCGACGGCATCTCACCCGGTGTCCGTCACCTGCTCGACGATCTCGACTCGACACCCGCGTTCGTCGTCAGCGGGATCGGCGACGTGGTCGCGTGGAACTCGGCGTGGGAACGGCTCGTCGCGCCGCTCGGAATGTTCGACGATGCGCGCGTGAACCTGGCGCGCTACGTGTTCACGCACGCCGCCGCGCGCACGGTCTACGCCGACTGGGACGCCGCGGCCGACGAGCAGGTGGCGCGGCTGCGCGCCGCGGAGCCGCGCTGGCGCGAGGAACCCGCGTTCGCGGCGCTGCTCGAGGAACTGCTCGCCGTCGACGAGTTCGTGTCACGGTGGTCGACCCATCCCGTCGCCGAGAAGCGACGCGGCGAGAAGCAACTCACGCACCCGAAGGCCGGCGAGCTTCGCGTCGCCTACGAGGTGCTGCTCCTCGCCGACGACGAACAGCAGCTCGTCACCTGGCGCGCCGCCGACGACGCGAGCGCCGAGCGACTCGCCGCCTTGCTGCGCGACACCCAGCCCGTGAGCCCGGCCCAGCTCTCGGTGGTCGTCAACCGCTAGCGCGCGTCACCGGGAGCTGGAGCTCGCCGCTACGGCGCGCGGCCGATGAATGCCAGCAGCTGGGTCTGCACGTCGGCGTCATCGGCTACGGCGACACGCGGTCCGTATTGGCCGCTCTGGCGCAGCATCTCGTCCATCGGCAGCATGCCTTCGAACATGACCGCGCACTTCTCGGCGTCGAGCGTCTCGTCCTGGCCGGTGGCGCGGGCGAGATCCCAGCGGTGGAGGAACACGTCGCCGGTGTAGATCATGTCGACCACCTGCTCGAGTGGCATGCGACCCATGTGCGGGAAGTCGTGCTCGCGTTCGGCGGTCTCGGGATCGTCGAGCAGTGCCTGGACCGCGTCGGTCTGGGTGCGCCACGCGCCGGCGGGGTCGTCGGCGACCGACGCACCCGCGGGCAATGTGATGCCGGCCGCGCCGTCGAGGAACGCGGGGAACCACTCGACGAGGTGGCCGACGACGTCGCGTGCGACCCACCCGTCGACCGGCGAAGGGTTGTCCCACGCGTCCGGCGCGACGCCCTCGACCGTGACGGTGAACGCGCCGGCGACGCGCCGGTGCTCGTCGGCCGCGGCGCTCATCGGAGCCCCGCGATCAGCGCGTCGAGCTTGGCGTAGCCCTGCTCGACGCCCGTCTCCATGCCGCTCGCGAGCCATTGGTCTCGCCCTTCGAAGCTGTCGACGAGCGACTGCGCGTGGAGCCGGGTGCGGCCGTCACCGAGGTCCTCGAACCACAGCGTCTCGAGCGCGACGTCGTCGGGTTGGCCGTCGAACGTGAACGTCTGCACGATGCGGTCGTCGCCGACGTCGTGGAAGCACCCGTGGAATTCGAACTCCACGCCGTCGAGCCACCCGACGAAGCGCCAGCGGCCGCCGGTGGTGGCGTCCCAGTCGAGGATCTTCGTGTCCGTGCCGTCGGGGCCGACACAGCGGGCGAACAGCCCGGGATCGGTGTGCGCCCGCATCAACTCGGCCGGCGTGGCGTCGAAGTCGCGGGTCATGCGGATGATCGGCAGGTCGGGGTCGGCCTCGATCGAGACCTGGTAGCGGTGGCTCGTGGCGCTCATGACGCTGCTCCTTGTTCTCGGTGGTCGGTGTCGGTCTGTGTTGCGGTCTCGCCGCGCATCTCTGCCAGGACGGCGTCGAGGCGCTCGTAGCGTTCCTGTGCTCGTTCGCGGTAGCGCTCGATCCACTTCGTCATGAGATCGAAGACCTCCGCTTCGAGGTGGCAGGGCCGCCGCTGCGCGTCCTTGGTCTGGCTCACCAGGCCCGCGTCGGCGAGCACCTTGACGTGCTTCGACACCGCCTGGACCGAGACGTCGTAGGGATCGGCCAGCTCCCCGACCGTCGCGTCGCCCACCGCGAGGCGGGCGACCATGTCGCGCCTCGTCGGGTCGGCGAGGGCGCTGAAGATCCGGGAGAGCTGGTCGTCGGCCACGGACGACTCCTTGTGTTCAACCAAATGGTTGACAACAAGATACGCCAGGCGGTGCCTTCTTGTCAACCCTCTGGTTGAGGAACAGATCCAACAAGCTGTCTTGACGCATCAAGCCTTCTTGATCTATATTCGACGGGTGACCACGCCCCGAACTGCTCTGGGCACCACGCCGCCGGAGTTCCTGCACCTGGCGGGTCATCCGCTGCGTTGGCAGCTCCTGGGCGAGCTGGCCAGGAGTGATCGCACCGTGCACGAGCTGACGGGCCTCGTCGGCGAAGCGCAGAACCTCGTCTCGTACCACTTGGGCAAGCTCCGGGAAGCCGGGCTGGTCGCGACGCGCCGCAGCTCGGCCGACGGTCGCGACGCCTACTACGCCGCGGACCTGACCCGGATCAGTGAGCTGTTCACGGCGACGGCCGGAGCCCTGCACCCCGGTCTTCACCTCATACCGCCGTCACAGCGCGGCGACCTGCCGGACACGGTGACGGTCCTGTTCTTGTGCACGGGCAACAGCGCGAGGTCGCAGATGGCCGAGACCCTGCTCCGCGATCGCTCCGGAGGCGCCGTGCAGACTTACAGCGCCGGGAGCCATCCCAAGCCCTTGCATCCCAACGCGGTCCGGGTGATGCGAGACGAGTACGGCATCGACATCAGCGATCAGGGGTCGAAGCACCTCGATGTGTTCGCCGATCAGCAGTTCGACTGGGTGATCAGTCTGTGCGACAAGGTCAGGGAGGTGTGCCCGGAGTTCCCCGGCGACCCCGAGACCATCCACTGGAGCATCCCCGACCCGGCATCCGGTCGCGGCGATGACGACGACGATGCCACCTACCCGGCGTTCCGAGCCACCGCGGCGGAGCTCGAGGCCCGCATCGGGTTCCTGCTCGCGGTGCTCACCAACGGCACACCCCCGTCCTGAGAACGTGAGCCTGAGAAGGGAAGACCCATGACCGAACCCTCTGGAACCGTGAGCGTCCGCTACATGGTCGACGACGTCGAAGCGGCCGTCGACTTCTACACCAAGATCCTCGGCTTCGAGGTGCTCAACACCTTCCCGCCCGTGTTCGCCGACGTCGGGCGCGGCAACCTCCGGCTGCTGCTCAGCGGACCGAGCAGCTCCGCGGGTCAGCCGATGCCCGACGGCGCCCAGCCCGGACCGGGCGGTTGGAACCGCATCCACCTGATCGTCGATGACATCGACGCCGAAGTCGCTCGCCTCCGCGACGCCGGCGCCGACTTCCGCAACGACATCGTCGAAGGACCGGCCGGCAAGCAGATCCTGGTGCAGGACCCTTCCGGCAACGTGGTCGAGCTCTTCGAATGGGCGCAGTGATGCGTCACCGCTCGCAGCGGGAGCGCTACGCGCTCGAGCAGCTTCGGACCAGCATCCCGGTGCCGCCCGGAAAGGTGCTGACTCGACAGGGGTGCCCGTGCCGGGAGTTCGCGATCGTGGTCGAGGGCACGGTGCAGGTGACCCGCGACGGGCGCGAGATCGCGCTCCTCGAAGCTGGAGAGAGCTTCGGCGAGATCGGGATCGTGCGTGGCATCGCCAGCCCGGTGACGATCGTGGCCAGCAGTGCAGTGACGCTCGAGGTCATGAACCTCGGAGAGTTCCGCTCGGCGTACGCGACGATGCCTGCGTTCCGAGTCTCCGTCGATCACCAGATCGACCGGCGGATCGCGACCTGGCTCGAGCCGAGTGCTGCGCCCGACCTGGCGCCCGATGCGGACTTCACGCTCGCGTCATGAGCGGTCCCTCGCTCGACCACATCGCACTGACCGTGCCGGACCTCGACGCGCAAGTCGAACAGCTGCTGAGCGCCTTCGGCCTGGTCGCTCGGACCCGGTTCGAGGGCTTCGCCGTGCTCGTCGACCCCGCGACGGACTTCAAGCTGGAGCTCAGCGCTTCGGACGACGGCGAAGTCCACGTGCGTCATCTCGGCTTCCGTGCGGACGACGTCGACGCTGCGCACGCAGCCCTCGTGGCGGCCGGCATGGAGACCAGCGCTGCACCCCAGCGACAGGACTTCGCCCGCATGTACACGTCGTACCTGGAGCAGCCGGGCGGCGTCGACGTGCAACTCGTGCACTACGACGACTGACACGCGTCATCGAGAACTGGCGGAGGGAGTGGGATTCGAACTCCCCGCCTCTCGTGATGATGGGAACTTGCTGGTCCGGATCGTGTGGCCTGACCAGGCATTACGCGGGCTGGTCCCGAACCCACCGGACGCGCATCTTCGGCCGTCCGGAGCTGTTCGTTAGCACCCGGTGAGCATCGTAGAGATTTGAGGGGCCGCTTTCGCGGCCCCTCAAATCAATTCCTAACGTGCTCTAGACCGGCGAGATGGTCATCCGCACTCGGTTGTAGTTGATGTTCGAGCTGTCGGTGAGTGCGCCGAAGATGTTGTACGCCGCCTCCTTCGGGCTGTTCACCGAGAAGCCCTTGGCCTTCATTGCCCCGGCGATACCGACCCAGTGCTCACCCTTGGTCCAGTTCACCTTCCGGAGGAGGCTGATGAGCTCTGCTTCCTTGGCAGACCTTTCCGTCGGCTCAGTGTGCAACACGATGTTGCCCATCGCGCCGACCGCAGCCAGGATCGCTGGCGAGCCTGCGATGGTGGTCTCGCGGTCCAGAATCTGGGCGGCGAACTCGTTGAAGTAGGCGCCGATCCAGGCCTGGGCGACACTTTCTACGTCATCGAGGTTGAGACCTTCCACGGGTGCCGGTCTTGCGCCGAACTGCACACCACCGACGCCCTTGGCCACGTTGATCACCATCTGCCGGAGGGTCTGAGTGGTCAGCAACTTGGAGCTGGTCTTGGGCAACTGTCGCTTCTGATGCTCCACCCGGTTCAACAGCGGCGGAACAGCCTCGAGGTGATCCACGATCCGCATGAGCGGGTCGGAGGAGTCCATGTTCAGGCTGAGGCTCACGTTCGGGCGCACGGCCAAGACGTTGAGGTCATGGAACAACTGCCGCGCCGTCGGGACATCGATTCCGTGGTGAATCACGATGGCGAGCGGAAACGTTCCGTGCATGTCCTTGCCCTCTGGGGGCAGGTCCTGGTGGGCCTGGTAGTGCGACTCGAGCTGCGTCTCGCCGTCGATAGCCATGGTCCGCTCGCCGTTGGGCACCACCAGGAAGTTGTTCGGCCCGACTGTGACCATGTCGAGTTCCGGCATCGACCACAGATGGATCGGGGGAAGGACGCCCGGCCGGAGGCCAAGGACCACCGCCCGGATGTAGAGCGCGTAGTTCTTGACGTTCCGTTTCTTTGCTCCCGTCATCGCTCTCTGGATCATCGAGTGGAGCTCTGCCTCCTCGGCCACTGCCTCGGCGTCGTATCCACTTCGCCGGATTCCCTCTTGAAGGTCCGAAGGAGGCCGGGTGATCGTGCTGAGCTGGTCGAAGGTTGTCACCGCGGTGAAGGACGTAGGTGTCAGGGGCAGGCCCTTGACGTGTACTCCTCGAGCGGGGTCGAAGGTGGTGAAGTCGGTCATGGTGTTGTTGTCCTTTCCGACCCACCCCTAGCGGAGTACGATGGAGGTGCGAGCGACCACGCATCCGCCAGAGGTGGGTCTTGGTTGTTGAAGGGCCGTCGCCTTGCGGCGGCCCTTCGTCGTTCGCCACGCGGTCTCGGGCGAATCTCAGGAGTGTACCTGAGTTCACCCCGAGCGCAAGTCATTTCTTCGAGGATCTCTCGGATTGTGCCGAAAATTGACCCCGACTTAGGTGTCACACCCCCCTGCGATGATGCATCTACACTCGCCTGAGGGAAAGGAAGCACAATGAGCCCCGCACTCACCGAAGCGCTCGCGGAAGGCAGGGACCTCACCCCTGACGAGACCCGCGAGTACTTGGAACAACAGACTCAGACCTACTTGAGGATGAGTCTTGGTGAGTTCCTCGCGCTCGCTGAGGCGGGGGAGCTTCCCGAGCACCCTGTGGTGGCCCACCTGCTTCTGCTGACAGGTGCCCGAGCCACGTCCTGCTGACCACGTTCCAGCGCGGAACGACGCTCAGGCTCGCAGTCGGTACCTCGACTTCCTGCAGAAAAGTCTGAGCGCGGTTCACGCAACTGCAATTTGGCGCGCCCAGGACGTTCTGAGTAAGCCCGGTGAGCACGTCGCGCTGACCGTGCCGGAGACCATCTCTCTTGAGTCGGGGGACGGACGACGGATCTACCTCCGTGCGACCCAGGGCTTCACCTTCGGAGACAACGAGCGAGTCGCCAAGGAACGCAAAGTCAACACGCTCCAGTACGCGTACACCTTGTCCGAGGACGCAGACCTCGCGGCGGAACTGTTCTCCTGGCAATGGCACCCTCCTGCCTGGCCGGAGCCACACATGCACATAGGCCGCGGCCATCCGGAGCACGGCGTGTTGAGCAAGTTGCACGTCCCGACCGGGCGCGTTGCGTTCGAGCAGGTGCTTCGATTCGCGATCACCGAATACGACGTGCAGACCGCGAAGCCGCGAGACGAGGCTCTCGGGGTCTTGGACGACGTTCTGACGCGATTCCACCGACACAAGAGTTGGTAGATCCACTGCTAGGCCAGTCGTCCGCTCAGAAACCGCGCCGTTCCACGGCGACGACATAGCGTTCGTTTCGATGCAAGGCCCGAACATCATCGCGGAGACACTCTCGGTGGAGCGACCCTTCGGCGCTTCGGGAGTGATGTACCAGTACCACAGCCGATCAGACCACCATTCGAAGGTGACCTGTTGGGCAATAGCGTTCGATCTGCTTCTGACTAGCGCCCTGTTACGCGACCACGCTCGAAACGGGAAGGTCACGTTCGGCATCAACCACACCATGCCGAACTTCAAGCTGCACAAGAAGAAGGATCTGGATCTCGTCATCGCCCGGCCGACTGGTCCGCAGGAAGCCGACACGCCAGGGACGACCTTGGACGAGCTCGCGATGCGCTACCAGGTCCGCCTCAACGAGGAGCAGCGCGCTCTGTTTGAGGACCTCCCGGAAGTTCGCTCTGCTCCCGTGGGCTCCGTGCTGGTCGCGCTCGAAGCCAAGGCTTGCATGACCGAACACGGAAAGGCCGGTCCCCGACTCTTTGACGAGCTGATGTCATCGCAGCAGACCGTCCACGGTGCCGCCGATCAGGCAGTAGCGGTTGGACTTGCGATGGTGAACATCGCTCCGACGTTCATCAGTCCTGGCCGTCAACGCGAGGGCGAACAGTTCGTAAGCCATCACAAGCAACCGGCAGCGGCAGCGGGCGTGATCAAACGGCTTCGAGAACTGCCGCGGCGCGCCGGCCCGGGTGAAGATGGGTTCGACGCCCTCGGGATCATGGTGATCGACCTGAAGAATGACGGAACTCCTGTCTCGATATGGCGGGATGCACCGGCACCTTCGGACCAGGACGTGGATAGTTACGAAGCCATGGTGATGCGCGCCGCGGCCCTCTATGACTACCGGTTCTCCGCGATCTGACATGGCACGGCTTCCGGCCGCGTCCTCCCCGGAGGCGCTTTCGCGGATGCGCACGCAGAGGCGGCGCGATACGCGGCCCGAGATCGCGCTGAGGCGGGAACTGCACGCTCGAGGTCTTCGGTACCGCGTCAATGTGCCTGTATTGGACGGCAGCCGGAAGAGGCACGACGTCGTCTTCTCTCGGGCGCGTGTTGTCGTTGAGGTGATGGGTTGCTTCTGGCACTCGTGTCCGCTGCACGGAACGAGACCCAAGTCGAACTCTGACTGGTGGGCGACGAAGCTCGAGCGGAACTCGCAGCGCGACCGAGAGACTGCAGCAGACCTCGACCGCGCTGGTTGGCTGCTCGTTGTGGTGTGGGAACACGAGCCCGTGCTTGAAGCAGCGGAGCGTGTTGAGCACGTCGTGCGAACCCGAACGCGTGGCCTCACGACGCAGGGCGCGTGAGCTCCACGTAGTTCTTCATGTCAACCCGAAACTCGTCGGGGAACCCTCGCAATCCGCCCCTGTCCAGACGACTCAAGAAGCCTGCAGCACCCCGGTGCGAGAGCGCCGTCGTATCGTCCCGGAGCACATCGCGGAGATGCTTGAACGGCTTCCGTTCGGGCCACATCGACGCCTTGACAGCAAACCTTTCCCGACGACTCCCCCACGCAGCGGTCGGCCAGCGCTCCCCATCGTCCAGGCGGCGTGTCTCGGCCTGCATGTCGCCGGGCGTCCGGAGCCTCCCGCCGATCCAACGAGACACTCCAACTGTTACTGCATTTCCGACGAGTTTCCATCGCGCCCCGGTCCGAAACCCAGCGTCTACTGCGGGCTTAGTCCAACCGGTGCGGAACCCTTGTAAGCGCTCGCCCGCCGATATACCAGGAAGCACGAAGCGATTCTCCGGGTCGGCGTCGGGCAGCCAGATCGCGGGTGGTGAGGGAATGCCAATAGTGCTCCCACCCTTCAGGGTTGGAATCGCATCCTGCGCCCACCCCAGGCCGCGAAGACCTTCCGTCCAATAGAAGCCGTACGCGTCATCGCGGTAACTCGAAGCCGGACGGTCCGTAGCGTCATCCGCGAAGAGCACAGCGCGTGGATCCTCCGAGCGCGACGCTACGAAGATGACGCGCTGTCGACGCTGCGGGACACCGCTGAACCGCGAGTCAACGAGTCGGTACGCCCAACGAAAGCCGAGATTCTCAAGTCGCTCCGTGATCGCCGCCATCGCACGTCCTCCGTGCAGAGGCAGCATGTTCCGCACGTTCTCTAGGACCAGCCATGTGCAGGCATGGTCCTCGACTAGGTCGAGCGCCTTGGCGACGAGACCACTCTGGTCGCCCGCGATTCCAGCGGTCCTACCAGCTTGGGAGAGGTCAGTACACGGGAACCCCGCGGTGACAACGTCGGCGCGGGGCAGCTGCTTCACATCCAGGATGTCGTCATCGACCCTGATGCCGGGGAACCGGCTCGCAAGCACCGCTCGCGCCGGCGACCAGTACTCGCACGCGTACACGCTCTTGAAACCGGACTTGTGCAGACCGAGTTCCAGGCCACCGATTCCTGCGAAGAGCGATGCAACTGTGGTCGGCTGCGCGGTCACGTCGCGAGCCTAAGAGGGGGGTACGTCATCTAAGCGGATACAAGCTCAGCGTCGGAGGTGGGCTCTGGGGCGACAGCGAGCGACCTCACGAAGAGGCACAGCCGCTCCGCCTCGACTGGGCGAAGGTCAACCGGAAGCTCTATCGCGAGATTGAAGTCAGCACGCAACGGGAAGTCCCAGCGCCGGACCCGCGCCTCGCGCTCTGCAGCTTCGACCTCCTCAGGTCCGGACTCGTCCTCGATACCCGCGTGACGGCGATCTGAGAAGAAGCCCCTCGCCGCGGCCTTGAACGATGACACGTACGTCTCCACCGTCTGCGGCTGACGGCGACCGCCGTCCGAGTTCTTCGTCCTGAATCGCTCCGTGAAGAGGTCAAGCTCCGACTCGCGAAGCTCGTCGTCAAACCCGAGCGGTTGGGCATCGAGCACGCCGCGGACGCATGACGCGTATTGGCGTGCAGTGTTCTGGCTCAGCTGCCCGCCAGTCTCGGCGTTACTGATCCACTCGAGCAGGTCGTACCCGGATGCTGTCATCTCACTTTCGCCTTCCGATGGCCCCTTAGGGGAAACTGGACTCATGCTTATCCCCCATATGTTATTTTAAGATTGTGTGTTGACAATGTAGCAGAGGTCTCATAGTATGTCAACGTGCTTCGTCTGCCCCCTCATAATCTTCCGCCGCTGGCAGCGGCTGCCGACCTTCAGCGGAAGAACTATGAGGAGATGAGCACTGATGCAAGCCATCCACGATCCCGATACCGGCGCTCACACGCTTGACCGACTAGCGCTGACCGTCCCAGAGGCCGCGAACCTCTTGGGGCTGGGCCGCTCCGCCGCGTACGAACAGGCGCGGAGGTACATCGCCACCGGTGGGCGTGAGGGGCTGCCCTGTCTGAGGCTGGGGCGGCGGCTCATCGTTCCGAGCGCGCCACTTCGCTCAATTTTGGGACTGGCCGCGAGTCAGTCCGGCGCAGGATTGAGCGACGCTCCCGACCAGGAGGGCGTCACCGCGGGGGGCGGTGGGCTCCGCCGATGAAGGGCCACGTCTACAAGCGGGGCCAGACCTACACCTACGTGCTCGACGCCGGTCGAGACCCCGGAACTGGCGCCCGTCGACAGAAGAGTAAGGGCGGGTTCCGAACCAAGCGTGACGCGGAAGCCGCCCTCAACGAAGCCCTCTCGCGAGCGACGCGAGGCGAGCTCACGACGGCAACAAAACAGACCGTCGCTGAGGTGCTCGAGGATTGGCTCGCGGCGAGCGAGCCGAGCCTCCGTATATCGACGTTCGATAGGTACCAGCGCGACGTACGTCTCCACATCATCCCCAAGATCGGCGCAGTCCGTCTGGCAGACCTCACCCCCGCACACGTACGAGCCCTCTATCGAGGACTTCTTGACGGCGACGGCGAGATCCGCGGTCCGTTGAGCCCGACGAGTGTTCGGCACACGGCGATGGTTCTTCACCGGGCACTTGGCGACGCTGTTGTGTTGGGACTCGTTCGCCAGAATGTGACCGAGATGGTGAAGCCCCCAAAGAAGGTCCACCACGAGATGACCACCTGGACAACTGACCAGCTCCAGCAGTTCCTCGAGGCGACGAAGCCACACCGGCTGCATGCCGCGTTCGTCCTCGCGGCGACGACCGGCATGAGGCAAGGCGAAATTGCGGCCCTACGCTGGACGGACCTGAATCTCGACTCGGAGTACCCCCAGGTGTCCGTACGCCGGACAGTGGTCCGCGCTGGCCGTATCGAGGACTTCGCCGCACCCAAGACCGCCCGGGGATCGCGGTCCGTGCCGCTGGGACCGCGGACCGTCGAGATTCTCGCCCGCCTAGCGGCAACCCAGCGCCGCGAGCTTGACCGTCTCCGAGACCTTGCTCTCCCGGTGCAAGGCGAAGGATTCGTGTTCACCACTCCACATGGAGGCGTCGTAAAGACGTACACGCTCCGAAACCAGTTCGAGCGACTGGTCGCTCAGTCCGGTGTGCCGAGAATTCGATTTCACGACCTAAGGCACACATTCGCGACGCGTTCGCTCGAGCAAGGAACGAACGCGAAGACCATCTCCGACCTGCTCGGACACGCGAGCGTTGCCTTCACGCTGAGTACCTACGCGCACGCGATACCGGCGATGGAGCAGGCCGCCGTTCGCTCGTTCGAAGCTCAGCTCATGCGTTAGCAAACCGTGAGCGCCGGAACTTTGCCCCGGTCGCCACGGCGTAGTTCGTAGCCGCTGACCTGCAGTTCTCTGTGGCGCTATGGCGGAGGGAGTGGGATTCGAACCCACGGTGAGTTGCCCCACACACGCTTTCCAAGCGTGCCGATTCGGCCGCTCTCGCACCCCTCCAGGGGGCACGATGGTATCCGCGGCCGAGTAACCTGCTCGATGGACCGTGCTAGGCGGGGAGCTCGTGGTGCCCTGTACCCCAAACCCACGTCAGGGGGGCTGAATTCCCGCTCGAGGCATGGGCCGCCTAGAGGTACGACTCGCACGAGGCGTTGAGGGTCGGGTCCTGCGCAATGGGATCCTGTGAATCGAGTCAGGTCCGGAAGGAAGCAGCTCTCAGCGGGCGCTCTCGTGTGCCGCAGGGGTGCCTGGCCCGAGTCGAAGGCGAGCACGACCTCCTGGCGCCCTTGTCGACAGCGGGTGCACGGTCCACCTATCGGCGGCTCAGGCGTCGACGGCGAGCCTGGCCGTCGGCGTGAAGCGCACGGGCATGGCTTCGGGGCCGACGATGAAGTTGCTCGCCCGGTACGGGAGCGGCTCGTCGTTGGCCGGCTCGAGGTCGGGCAGACGTCGGAACAGCACGTCGAACATCACGTTGAGCTCGAGCCGGGCCAGCGCCTGCCCCAGGCAGTAGTGCGGGCCGAACCCGAATGCGATGTGGTGGTTCGGGTCCCGCTTCACGTCGAAGGTGAAGGGCTCGGGGAACTCGTCGGCGTCGCGGTTGGCCGACGGGTACATGAGGATCACCTGGTCGCCGGCGTGGAGCGTCTCGCCCCGGAGCTCGACGTCGTCGACCACCGTGCGGGCCATGTTCTTGATCGGTGAGATCCAGCGCAGCATCTCCTCGGTGCCCGTCTGCATCGCCGAGGGGTCGTCGCGCATGATCTTCCACTGGTCGGGGTGCTCGAACAGCGCGAGCTGCCCGCCGGTGATCACGTGGCGCGTGGTCTCGTCGCCACCGATGAGGATCAGCAGCGTCTCCTGCACGATCGACTCGTCGTCGAGCCGCTCGCCCTCGACCTCGGAGTGACACAGCAGCGAGATCAGGTCGGACTGCTGCGGTCTCGACCGCCGGTCCTTGATCACTTCGAGCTGCAGCTCCCGGAACCCGAGGCTCGCCTCCAGCGACGCCGTCTGGACCTCGACGCTCGGCTCCGCGGTGGTCGCGCGGATGAGATCGTCGGACCACCGCAGCAGGTCGTCGTAGGCCGACGGTTCGAAGCCGAGCATGTCGGCGATGAGCAGCAGCGGGAGCGGCGCGGCGACGTCCCACACGAAGTCGCACTCGCCGCGTTCGCACACGCGGTCGACGATCTCGTTGCAGATGACTCGGATGCGCGCCTCGTGCTCGGCCACCCGCTTGGGCGTGAACCCGTGGTACACGAGTGAACGCCGCCGCTGGTGCAGCGGGTTGTCCATGCTGATCATCATCGGCAGTGGCATACCGTGCGGGCGCGGCGCCTTGTAGCTCGAGAAGCCCTTGGCGTCCTTCTCGATCGCGAGCACGTCGTCGTACTTCGTGATCGCCCAGACGTCGCTGTTCGCGTCGTAGTAGACGGGCGCGTGTTCGCGCATCCACGTCCAGTCGTCGTGGGGCTCGGTGGAGTACCAGTGCCCGTCGAGGAGGTCGAGGTCGTCACGCACCGGGTGGTTCGGCATGAACCGCAGTATTGCGCGCCTGGGTGAGCCTCCGCAGGGGTTGCGTAAGCTGGACCCAGAGCACGCAGCGCAAGGGGGAAGCCATCATGAGCCAAGTCGACTTCGAGTACTTCGACTGCGACAACCACTACTACGAGGCGATCGACGCGTTCACCCGCCACGCCGAGAAGGGCATGGCGAGCCGCACGATGCAGTGGGCCGAGATCAACGGCCGCCAGCGGCTGCTCGTCGGCGGCAAGGTCAACCGCTTCATCCCCAACCCCACCTGGGACCCGATCTCCAAGCCGGGTGCGCTCGACGAGTACTTCCGCGGCCGCAACCCCAAGGGTGAGGGCATCAAGGAGCTCTTCGGCAACCTCGACCCGCTGAGCGAGCACCCCGAGTACCTCGACCGCGACGCCCGCATCAAGCTCATGGACGACCAGGGCATGGGGGGCGCGATCTTCCTCCCCACGCTCGGCGTCGGCATGGAACAGGCGCTCCTCGACGACCGGCCCGCGCTGCTCTCCGCCTTCCGCGCGTTCAACCGGTGGCTCGACGACGACTGGGGCTTCGCCTACCAGGACCGCATCTTCGCCGCGCCCATGCTCACCATGGTCGACCCCGACGAAGCGGTGAAGACGGTGCAGTGGAGCCTCGAGCGCGACGCCCGCTTCTTCGTGCTCGTGCCCGGTCCGGTGATCACCGCGTCGGGTCCCGTGTCGCCGGCCGACCCGGTGTTCGACCCGATGTGGGGACTGCTCAACGAGGCCGGCGCGGTCGTCACCGCGCACGGCGGCAACGCCTACTACACGCGCTACCTCTCCGACTGGGGCGAAGGCACCGAGATGGAGGCGTTCCGGCAGAACCCGTTCCGCGCCATCGTGTCGTGGAGCGCGGTGCAGGACTGGTTCGCCAACCTGCTCGCGCACGGTCTGTTCCAACGCTTCCCGAACCTGCGCATGGCGTCGATCGAGACCGGCTCCGACTGGGTGTTCCACCTCTTCGACAAGCTGAAGAAGTCGTACTCGCAGACCCCCTACGGCTACCCCGAGGACCCGCGCGAGACGTTCCGTCGGCACGTGTCGGTGTCGCCCTACTACGAGGACGACCTCGCCGGCCTGCGCGAGCTCGTCGGCGCCGACCACATGCTGATGGGGTCCGACTACCCGCACGCGGAGGGGCTCGCCGACCCGAGCACCTACATCAAGGACCTCGAGAATTTCGGCTTCAGCCCCGAGGACTCGAAGCTGGTGATGCGTGACAATGGGTACGCGCTCGCGCAGCGTCGACCTGCGTGACCACACTCGCCTGGCCCTCGGAGGCCATCTCCAAGACGGTCCTCGACACCCTCATCAGTCCCGGGGGTCCGTTCGAATTGCGGGAAGACGACGTGCTCGGCACTCGCATGCTCGTCTTCGCCAACCGACCGCGTTCGATCATCCAGCTGCTGCAGAGCGCGGCGGAGCGCATGGGCGAAAAGCCCTACGTGATCTTCCCCGAGCGCGAGTACACCTTCTCGACCGTCCTGCAGCCGATCGCCGCCGTCGCCGCCGCGCTCCGCGACCAGTACGGCATCGGGCCGGGTGACCGCGTCGCGATCGTCGCACCCAACACGGTGGAGTACGCGCTGACCTTCTGGGCGACGGTCGCGCTCGGCGGCGTGGTCGTCGGCCTCAACGGCTGGTGGACCGGTGAGGAGATCGCGTACGCGCTGGAGCTCACCGAACCGAAGCTGCTCCTCGGTGACCAGCGTCGGCTGGCGCGGCTCGAGGGCGTCGACCTGCCCGACGGTCTCACCGTCCTCTCGTTCGAAGACGACTTCGCCGCGCTCGAGGCGTACGCGCCCGACGCGCCGTTTCCCGACGTTGCACTCGACGAAGACGACCCGTTCGTCATCCTCTTCACCAGCGGCACGACCGGACGCCCCAAGGGCGTGATGTTGTCGCACCGCAACAACATCCACTTCCTGCTCGCGTCGATGCTCAACGGCGCGTCTGCCGCGATGACCGACGCCGAGCGCGGCATGCCGATGCCGACGCCCGGGGCGCCGTCCGTGATCATCTCGGCCGCGCCGATGTTCCACATCGCCGGGCTCAACTGCCAGCTCGTCGCGGCGACGGTCATGGGTCAGACCATCGTCTACGCGCCCCCGGGCAAGTGGCGCGAGGAGACGCACCTCGAGCTCAGTGCTCGCCACGGCGCGACGACCTGGGCGCTCGTCCCGACGCAGCTCTGGCGGCTCCTCGACCACCCCGAGCTCGGGAGCTACGACACGTCGTCGGTGCGCAACGTGGGCGGCGGCAGCGCGGTGTGGCCGCCGGAGTTGCTGCGCACCCTGCAGGAACGCATCCCCACCGCGCGCGGCGGCACCGCGCTCGGGTACGGCAGCACCGAGACCGTCGGTCTCGGCACCACGTTGCGCCCGGGCGCCGAGCTCGCGCACACCGAGAGCATCGGCATGCCGTCGGCGACCATGCAGGTGCAGGTGCGCGACTCCGAGACCGACGAGGTGCTCCCCGAAGGCGAGGTCGGCGAGATCTGCCTGCGCGGCGGGTCGGTGTTCCTCGGCTACTGGCGCAACCCCGAGGCCACGGCACGCGCGCTCGACGACGACCGCTGGTATCGCACCGGCGACGTCGGCGTGATCCGCGACGGCTACGTGTACCTCGAAGGACGTCGCAACGACCTCATCATTCGCGGCGGCGAGAACATCTCGCCGGTGGAGATCGAGAACCGGCTGTTCGAGCACCCCGAGATCGCCGAGGTCGCGATCGTCGGCGTCGACCACCCGCAGCTCGGTCAAGAGGTCGCTGCGTTCGTGGTCACGCACACTCCGGGCGCGCTCACCGAGGCCGACGTGCAGCAGTGGGTCGCCGACACCCTCGCGGGGTTCAAGGTGCCGAGCACGGTCGAGTTCCGTGACGAGCTACCGCACAACGCGAGTGGGAAGGTGCTCAAGCACCTGCTCCAGTCGCCGGAGAAGGCGAGTGACTTCGTCGAGGAGACGTAGCGCAGCCGTGCTCGGAGAGCGCGACGCCGCAGCGGATTCGACCATCGAGCAGGAGACGTAGCGGAGCCGTGCACGACGTGCACGAGTACGACGCGGTCATGGGCCTTGCACTCGACGAAGCGCGTGCCGCGCTCGCGCACGACGATGTTCCCGTCGGCGCGCTGGTCGTGCGGCGCAGCGACGGCGAGGTGCTGGCCCGACGACACAACGAACGCGAGCTCACGGGCGACCCCACTGCGCACGCCGAGCTCCTCGCGATCGTCGAAGCCGCAGGCACGCGCGACGGTTGGCGGCTCGACGACTGCGCGCTCGTCGTCACCCTCGAGCCGTGCCCGATGTGTGCCGGCGCTGCGCTCCAGGCCCGCATCCCGCTGGTGGTGTTCGGCGCCGCCGACCCCAAGGCCGGCGCGCTCGGGAGCCTGTACCACCTGGGCTCCGACCCCCGCCTCCATCACGGCATCGACGTGGTCGACGGCGTGCGCGCCGAGGAGTCGGCCACCCTCTTGAGGGAGTTCTTCGCGGGTCGACGGTGAGCGCTGACGGACGCGTTCGCCTCCTCGCACTGGGCGGCGTCGTCGGTCCCCTGGCCTTCATCGGGTGCTGGGCCGTCGCCGGTGCGGTCACGCACGGGTACTCCCCGATCGACGACGCGATCAGCGACCTCGCTGCCGTCGACGCGCCGACACGCGTGGCGATGACCACGGGGTTCGTCGTCTTCGGGGTGGGGCTCGTCGCATTCGGACTCGCGCTGCGTCACTCGCTCGGAGGCGGTGCTTGGATCGCCGCGATCGCCACCGGCGCGTGCACGATCGCGGTGGCTGCGACACCGCTCGGCGGATGGTCGGGCGACTCGGTCCACGCAACCTTCGCGGGTCTGGGATACGCGGCGATCGTCCTGGTCCCCGCGCTCGCCGCTCCTGAGTTCGCGACGCGCAGTCGCGCGGGTTGGGCACGTACGGCCTGGCTCACTGCGGTCGCGGCCGCGGGCTGTCTCGTCGCCAGCACGTTCGGACCCGCGCACGGCGCGTGGCAGCGCCTCGGGCTGACCGTCGGTGACCTCTGGATCATCGGCACCGCCGTCGCCCTCGCGACGGCGTCCGGTCCGTTCGTGCGCGCCGAGAACGAGGCGGCCTGATGAAGCGCGCCGCATGAAGCGCCTCGACGGTTGGGCGCTGGCGCTGGCCGCGGTGCTCTTCGGCGCGGGCGTCGCGCACTTCGTGGCCCCCGATGGCTTCGACGCCATCGTGCCGCACGTGCTGCCCGGGTCCGAACGGTTCTGGACGACCCTCAGCGGCGTCGTCGAGCTCGCGTTGGCGGTCGGGATGGTGTGGCCACGCACCAGACGCCGTGCCGCCACGCTTGCGGCCGTCTTCTTCGTGGTCGTGTTCCCCGCGAACATCAAGGATGCGGTCGACGCGAGCACGCGCGCCGCGACCGAGTTCACGCTCGCCCTGCTCCGGCTCCCGCTGCAGATCCCGCTGATCTGGTGGGCGTGGCACGTGAGGACGCGGGCTGAACGCGTGGAGCCGTCCCGCCGGGCTGTCCTGCCAGGGCCGTCCAGCCAGGAGACTGCGAGCGGTCGCCCTCTAGAATGACGCGGCTCGGAGGGATGCGAGAGCGGCCGAATCGGATGGTCTCGAAAACCATTGTGGCGCAAGTCACCCTGGGTTCAAATCCCAGTCCCTCCGCCATCGCTGCGCCCGGGCCAGGTCTCGACCTGGCCCGGTGTCGCGCAGGTTCCGGCTCGCGAGCGCGCTTAGCTGCCCTTGCCGTACGACGCCGCCGCGCTGCTGTCGAACTCGAACGCGACGAAGGGATCGCTGCCCGTGACCCACGCATCGTGGCCCGGCTCGATGACGTACGCGTCGCCTGCGGAGATGTCCTGCTCGGAACCGTCCTCGTGCGCGACGTGGATCGTGCCACCGACCACGGTGCCCACGTGGTGCGTCTGACAGCTGTCGCCGCCGACGAGCGGCTTGATGCACTCCGACCACCGCCAGCCCGGTTCGGCGGTCATCTTCGCCGCCTTGATGCCCCCGCCGAGATCGACGATCTCCAAACGGGTCTTGTCGGGCGTGCGCACCTCGTCCGCCGCGGCGAACCCCTTCTTGACGACTCCGGCCATCCCTCAGCCTCCTGTGATCCGGCGGCTCACGCCGCTCTCACGTTGCTCGGTCGCCCGCGGTCGAGACCCATACGGTGACGCATCGGGTCGTGGATGACAACCCGCCTCGCGAGCCGCGTGCCCTCGGTCACCCGCAGCGGCAACCCGGCGTGACGGGTGGCGCCGACGGGTAGGTGCCGTGCATGACCGATGCCGCGCGCATGCTCCATCCGTCCGTCGCCGTCGCGCCGGACAACCCGGCAGACGCGCACACCGGCGCGAGACCGCGGTGGCGCACAGCGCCGGTCGACACGCACGGCCTCGTGCTGTGGATCGCCACCTTCGTGGTGATGACTGCGCTGGTTGCTGGACTCGGTCTCCTCATCGTGCACGAGCTCGGCGGCGTCCGCGCGTTCGACGACCGCGTCGCGCGCTGGCTCGCGCGGCACCGCACGAACACCTGGGACAACCTCACCTGGGGTGGGAGCTTCATCGCCGACGCCGACGTGAAGATCCCAGTCACCGTGATCCTCTGTGGCGTCTTCATCTGGCGCTGGCGGCGCTGGACCGAACCGGCGCTGCTGGCCGGCGCACTCGCGCTCGAGGTCTCGATCTTCACCCTCTCGAGCTTCGTCGTGGATCGACCCCGCCCGCCGATCGCGCACCTCGACCCCATCCCGCCGACCGGCGCGTTCCCGTCCGGACACAGCGCGGCAGCAGTGGCGTTCTACGGCGCGATCGCGATCATCGTGTGCTGGCACACCCGTAACCGCATCGCGCGGACGGTCGCGATCGGCGCGGCATTCGTGGTGCCGCTCGTCGTCGGCGCGTCGCGCATGTACCGCGGCATGCACCACGTGAGCGACGTCGTCGTCGGCCTCGTGATCGGACTCGTGTCGCTCGGGATCACCTGGCTCGTGGTGCGCACCGGTCCGGCCTCACGGCTGCAACCGGACCGCCACGCGGGTCACACCGGCGCGGACGCGCCCGTGAGCTCCTCGACGCCGTCACCGGCGACGAGCTGACCGTCTTCCATCTCGAACGTCATGTCGGTGCTCTGCGCGATGCGCAGGTCGTGGGTGACCGCGAGGATCGTGGTGTCCTCGGAGCGGGCGAGCCCGCGCAACAGGCTCACGATCACACGCCCGGTCTTGGAGTCGAGGTTGCCGGTGGGCTCGTCGGCAAGGATGAGCTTCGGCTGGTTTGCGAGCGCGCGGGCGATGGCGACGCGCTGCTGCTCACCGCCCGACAGCTTCGCCGGACGGCGCTGCTGCTTGCCGCCCTTGAGACCCACCTGATCGAGGAGCGCCTCGGCGCGTGCACGTCGCTCACCGCGCGACACGCCTGCGAACTCCATCGGCAGCATCACGTTCTGCATCGCGTTCAGGTTCGGGATCAGGTTGTAGCTCTGGAACACGAACCCGATCTGGTTGCGGCGATAGCGAATGAGCTCGTGGTCGCTCCCCTTGCTGATGATCGCGCCGTCGACGTCGATGGTCCCGCTGGTCGGTTTGTCGAGCGCACCGAGCAGCGAGAGCAAGGTGCTCTTGCCGCTGCCGCTGCGCCCGACGACGGCGGCGAACACGCCGGTCGGCACGGTGAAGCTCACGCCGTCGACGGCTTTCACCTCGGTGTCGCCCGAACCGAACGTCTTCGAGAGATCGGTGACCTGCAGCATGACTACTCCGTCCTCATCACTTCGGCGGGGCGGATCTTGGCGATCAGCCACGAGGGGAATGCGGTGCCGATGACCGCGATCAACACGGCGGCGAGCAGGCCGT
>DASXXX010000028.1:0-25329 GCA_036502765.1 Acidimicrobiia bacterium
CTTCAGGGACAACAGCATCACGAGCGCCAACGCGATCGTCAGGGCCAGGATCGCGGTGATCGAGATGCTGCGGATGGTGTTCCGGAACGCGTTCTTCACGCCCCTCGTCGTCGTGCTCATCCCGCCAGGGTGCCGACCTCATCCGTGACAAGACTGCGGGAACCCTGGGAGTTCCCCGAGAAGGAGGGAGCAAGCGGAGCGAGCGACGGAGGAAAGTCGGCGTCAGTGGAACAGGGTCTCGCCGACGAAACCGCTCGCGCCCACACCCGGCGGGCACGCGAACGTGCCGGTCGAGTCGTGGCGGATGTACTCGTTGAGCGCGTCGGTGGCGAGGTGCTGCTGCACGGGGATGAAGCCGGTGCTCGGATCGCGTTGGTACGCGATGAAGAAGAGGCCGGCGTCGAGCTGGTTGGTGACCGGGTCGATGCCGTCGGTGAAGGAGAAGCCGCGGCGCAACATGCGCACGCCCTTGTTCTCGGAGGGCGCGGCGAGACGGATGTGGGCGTCGACCGGGATCACCGGCTCACCGTCATGCTTGGCTGTGAGGTTGACGGTGTCGTGCTCCTTCGCACCCCCGAGCGGCGCGCCTTCCTGCTTGTTGCGACCGATGGTGAGCTCCTGGTCGCCGAGCGTCGAGCGGTCCCAGATCTCGAGCATCATGCGGATGCGACGGGTGACGAGGTAGCTGCCGTTGGTCATCCATGCGGGGTCGTCCTTCGGGCCCACCCACACGTGGTCGTCGAGTGCCCCGGCGTCTTCGACGACGATGTTGTTGGTGCCGTCCTTGAAGCCCATGAGGTTGCGCGGCGTCACCTGCTTGTCGTCGGTGACCGATGTGCGGCCGAAGCCTTGTTGCGACCACCGGAGCGCGACCACACCACGCCCGATGCGCGCCAGGTCGCGGATGGCGTGGAACGCCACCGTGGGGTCGTCGGCGCACGCCTGGATGGCGAGGTCGCCCTCGCTGATCTCCGGGCGGATCTCGTCGCGCGCGAACACCGGCATCGGCGCGAGCGCGGCCGGCTTGCGCGACGCGATGCGGAACGGGTCGCCCGCGCGGTCGAACAACGACGCCCCGAAGCCGAACGTGAGCGTGAGCGCTTCTGGACCGAGGCCGACGGCCTCACCGGTGTCGTCGGGCGGCGCGTCCTGGTTGTCGTTGTCGGTCCCGATCATCTCGCCCTTGACCATGCGGCGAGACGCGCGGGTCCAGTCGTCGAGCACCTGCACGAGGTCGTCGCGGTCGTCGGTGATCACGTCGAACGACGCGAACAGCAGTCGGTCCTGCACCGGCGTGACGATTCCCGCCTGATGCGCACCCTCGAACGGCACCGCGACGTCGAGCCTCCGCGACACCGCCGCGCCCGCCGCGGGGGGATGCACCAGCGCGTCCGTTCCCAGCGCGACGGTGGTGGCGAGCGCCCCGGCCCCTGCCGTGCCGAGGAACGCCCGCCGACTCACACGCCCAAGAGGAGTGGGCCGTGGACTCACGACCCGACGATCTGCTTCGACACCTTCGAGAGCGGCTCGGCCAGAGAGTCGATCGCCTGCGACAGCGCCTTGGTGTCGGCCTTGGTCAAGTCGGTGTAGGCCACGTAGGTGGTGTCGCCGGTCTCGTACGGCTGGAGCCCGGCGTAGACGGCGGCGAACTTGGCGTCGAGCTCCGTGACCAGCTGCGGGCTCTTCTGCTGCAGGATGGGCTTCACCGCGTTGTACGCAGCTTCCGCACCCTGCACGTTGGCCTCGAAGTCGACCAGGTCGGTGCGGGAGTAGCGCTCCTCCTCACCCGTGATCTTCGACTTCGACACCTCGTTGAGCAGCTCGACCGCACCGTTGGCGATGCTCGCGGGCTGGAGCTCGACGTCCTTCACCAGGTTCTGGAGAGTAGCGACGTTCTCGTTGAGGTCCTTCGAGTAGTCGGACAACCCCTCGGTGGTGCCGTCGACCCAGAGCTTCTGCTCGATGTAGTGGTAGCCGCCCCACTCCTTCTTCGGGACGTCGCCCTCGCGGGCGTCGATCTTGGGGTCGAGGTCACCGAAGACCTCGGCGACGGGCTCGATGCGCTCGTACGCGATGCGCGACGGCGCGTAGAGCTCCTTCGCCTGGTCGAGGTTGCCGGCATCGACCGCGTCGGTGAACGCCTTCGTCGCGGTCACGAGCTCAGCGGTCTGCGCCTCGAGGTATTGGCGGTACTGGTCGACCGCGGCTTGGCCCTCGGACGAGAGCTTGGTGGAGGCGGTGCCCTTGACCACGAGCTTGCCCTTGTCGCGCGAACCACCCGGGCAGTAGGTCGTGTAGTTCCCGGCTTTCAGCGTGAGCGAGAACTCCTTGTTGAGTCCGGGCGCGACGTTCTCGACTTCGCCGAGGATGCGGTCGCCGGAGAGGATCTCGAACTCGCTCACGTCGCCCGAGCCCGAGTTGGTCACCTTGAAGTGGTGCGGCCCCGCTTTGAGGGTGATCTTGGCCGGGCAACCGTCGTCGTTGATCTCGACCTTCACCTCGGCGGTCTTCGCACTCGCGGTGCCGGCCAGGCCGACGGCGAGCAGGGCGCTGCTCAGGGCTGCGCCGAGCAGCGCGCGACCAGTGGTTCGGAACATCGCTACGGATCCTCCCAGGGAAGTGGAAGTGATGGTCAGACGGTTTCGACGGTCGGCGTGACCGGCGCGGGCGTCGCGCCCACAGGCGCCTTGGGGCGCGGCTGCGGACGGCAGACGTAGATGGTCATGGGAATGGCGTAGACGGCGAACGCCAGCAGCTCACCCCATGTGGGTTCGGGCTGGATCCCGAACATGCCGGTGATCAGCGCCGACTGCACCGAACCCGGATCGATCAACCAGGTGAGGTCGACGGCGCGGTCGAGGAGGAGGTGCCACCAGCCGGCCTCATGCGCGGTGTGCACCGCGAACGAGAGCAGCCCGGCACCGACGAGCACGAGCACCACGCCGGTGACGCGGAAGAACTTCGAGAGGTTGATCTTCACGCCGCCCCGGTAGATGAGATAGCCGAGGACGACCGCGACGAAGACGCCGAGCAGCGCGCCGGTGCCGGTGAGGCCGGGACGGTCGGACTGCTGGAACGCTGCGAGCATGAACACCGCGGTCTCGAGGCCCTCTCGCAGCACGGCGAGGAATGCCATGACCACGAGGCCGAGCGCGGAACCCTCCACGAGCGCGACCGACGCCTTGGCGTGCAGATCACCCTTGAGGTCGGCGGAGTGCCGCCGCATCCAGACGATCATCCACGTGATCATCCCGACCGCCACGAGGGCGATGACGGTCTCGAGCTGCTCCTGCTCGCGCTGCGGCAGGTTCTCCTCCGCGACGTGGAGGCCCCACGCCGCGCCCGCGCAGAGCAGCAGCGCGATGCCGACGCCGAGCCACATCCATCGCAGTGAGTCGCGCCGACCCCGCTGCGACAGGAACGCGGCGATGATGCCGATGATCAGCGCAGCTTCGAGGCCCTCGCGCAGGCCGATGACGAAGGTGGGGAGCACGACCGTAAGGTTAGGAAACCCTTAGCCGTCGTGCAAGTCAACCTCCCCTCAGGGCGCGCCGAGCCCGAGGCTCTCGTAGATCTCGCGGGTCGCGGTCGACCGGTTGAGCGTGTAGAAGTGCAGGCCCGGCGCCCCGCCCTCGAGGAGGGTGGCGCAGAGCTGCGTGGCTTCGGCGATGCCCACCGCCCGCACTGCGGCCGGGTCGTCGCCCACCGCGTGGAGCTTCTCGGAGAGCCACGCCGGGAACTCCGAGCCCTGCATCTCGGACATCCGCTTGATGCTCCCGATGCTCGTGGCGGGCATGATCCCGGCGATCACCGGCTTGTCGACCCCGAGGGCCCGCAGGCTCTCCACCAGGTCGAAGTAGTGGTCGGCGTCGAAGAAGAACTGGGTGATGGCGAAGTCGGCCGCCGCCAGCTTCTCCGCGGTGTGGCGCCGATCGCTCTCACGGGTCGCCGACCGTGGGTGCGGCTCCGGGTGCGCGGCCACGCCGACCGAGAAGTCGCCGACGCCGCGGATGAGCTCCACCAGCTCGATGGCGAACTCGAGCTCGCCGTCGGGGAGGGCGAGGTCCTTGGGGGGATCACCGCCGAGGGCGAGGATGTTGTCGATCCCGGCGTCGCGGTAGCGCTCGACGATCGCGACCAGCTCCGACCGGGTGTGCGCGGCACACGTGAGGTGCGCCATCGCCGTCATGGTGGTGTCACGGTCGATGCCGACCACGAGGTCGTGGGTGCGCTCCCGCGTCGCGCCACCGGCGCCGTAGGTGACCGAGACGTACGACGGCTCGAGCGTCTCGAGGTCGCGCAGCGTCTCCGCCAGCACGGCCTCCATCTTCTCGTCGCGCGGGGGGAAGAACTCGAACGAGAAGCTCGGACCCGTCTTCAGGATCTCACTGATCTTCAAGCGCCGACAGGTTACCGGGACCGGTTCGCGCGGTACCCGTGGAATCGACGCAGTCGCAGCGAGTTGCTCACCACGAACACGCTGGAGAAGCCCATGGCCGCGGCGGCGATGACCGGGCTCAGGAGGCCCACCGCAGCGAGCGGAATGGCGGCCACGTTGTAGGCGAACGCCCAGAACAGGTTGCCCTTGATGGTCGACAACGTTCGCCGTGAGAGCGCAACGGCGTCGGCCGCGGCGCGCAGGTCGCCCGACACGAGAGTGAGGTCGCTCGCCTCGATGGCGACGTCGGTCCCGGTGCCGATGGCGATGCCGAGATCCGACTGGGCCAGCGCGGGCGCGTCGTTCACGCCGTCGCCCACGACCGCGACGTGCTTTCCTTCCTCCTGCAGCGCGCGCACGACGTCGACCTTCTCGCCCGGCAGCACCCCCGCGACGACGCGGTCGATGCCGACCTCCGCCGCGACCGCGTCGGCCGCTTCCTGACGGTCGCCCGTGACCATGATCGTCGTGAGTCCGAGGTCGTGCAGCGCCGCGATCGCCTCGCGGGAAGTGGGCTTCACGGTGTCGGCCACGACGAACGCGCCGCGGACCTCACCAGCCCAACCCGCGTAGACGACGGTGCGGGTGTCGCCCGCGGGAAGTGGCAGCGCGTCGACGCCGCCGGCGACACGGCTTCCGACGAAGGCGGCGCGCCCGACCCGCACCACGATGCCGTCGACCGTCGCTTCGACGCCCTGGCCCGCGTGGTTGGTGAATGCACTGGGCGCGATCAACGCTGCACCTCGGGCGCGTGCGCCGAGGGCGACCGCGCGCGCGATCGGGTGTTCCGACGCATCCTCGACCGAACCGGCGCGGCGTACCAACTCGTCGACGTCGACGCCGGGCGCGACCACGACCTCGGCCAGCTCCATCCGCCCCTCGGTGATGGTGCCGGTCTTGTCGAGCACCGCGGTGTCGACCACCTGCGTGGCCTCGAGCACCTCGCCGCCCTTGATCACGATGCCGAGCTGGGCGCCCCGACCGGTCCCCACCATGATCGCGGTGGGCGTGGCGAGACCGAGCGCACACGGGCAGGCGATGATCAGCACCGCGACGGCAGCGGTGAAGGCCTCGTCGGCCGGGTTGCCGAGCACGAGCCATCCGAGGAACGTGACCACCGCAATCACGAGCACGACGGGCACGAACACCGCCGAGATGCGGTCGGCGAGGCGTTGTACGGGGGCCTTCGACCCCTGGGCCTCCTCCACCATGCGCGCGATCTGTGCGAGCGCGGTCTCGTTGCCCACCTTGGTCACCTCGACCACGAGCCGCCCACTGGTGTTCACGGTCGCGCCGAACACCGCGTCGCCGGTCGTGACGTCGACCGGCACCGGCTCGCCCGTGAGCATCGACACGTCGACGGGTGACGCGCCGGCGACGACGATGCCGTCGGTGGCGATCCGCTCACCCGGACGCACGACGAAGCGATCGCCGACCCGGAGCGCCGACACCGGGACCTCGTCGCCGTGCTCGAGTTGCGCCGTCTTCGCGCCGAGCTCGAGGAGCGCGCGCAGCGCGTGGCTCGAACGGCCACGAGCGCGGGCTTCGAAGAACTTGCCGAGCAGCAACAGGGCGACGATCGCGCTCGCGGTCTCGAAGTAGACGTGCGGGCCGTCGCCCGCACCGCCGAACACCGCGCCCATCGACATGCCCGCCGACATCGAATTGTCGGCGGCGCCCAGGAACACCAGCGCGACCGCCGACCACAAGTACGCGGCGATGGTGCCGAGCGAGACCAACGTGTCCATCGTCGTCGCGCCGTGGCGCAGGTTCACGAGGGTGGCGCGATGGAAGGGCCACGCCGACCACAGGATGATCGGCGTGGAGAGCGCGAACGCGACCCACTCCCAGCCCGAGAACTGCAACCCGGGCACCATCGAGATCGCGACCACCGGGATGCCGAGCGCCACCGCGACGACCAGGCGCGGGGTGAGATCGCGGAGCTCGTCGGCCTCAGGGTCGTCAGGTTCGGCATCGGGCACCGAGTAGCCGAGGTCGGCGACGGCAGCCGAGAACGAGACGGGACCGGTGACCGCGGGGTCGTAGGTGACGGTCGCCCGGTTCGTGGCGAAGTTGACGCTGGCCGTGTCGACGCCGGGGAGCCGGCCCAGGCTCGACTCGATGCGGGATGCGCACGACGCGCAGGTCATGCCCACCAGGGGCAGATCGCAGCGCTCGAGCTCGTTCGCGAGCTTGTTCGGGCTGGTCGCCATGTGTGGTAGCATACCCCCCTAGGGTATTTCCAGCAAGAGGACCAACGAGGAGACGGCATGGCGGTCCGGGGCTACAGCCTCGAGAAGGACGACTACGGCAAGCGGCTGCGACGCATCGAAGGGCAGGTGCGCGGGTTGCAGCGGATGATCGACGACGACGAGTACTGCATCGACGTGCTCACCCAGATCGTCTCGGTCACCAAGGCGCTGCAGAGCGTCGGCCTCGGCCTGCTCGACGAGCACGTGCGCCACTGCGTGCGTGAGGCGGCCACCGCGGACGCGGCAGCCGGCGACGCGAAGATCGACGAAGCGGTGCAGGCGGTCGAGCGGCTCCTACGCGTCTGACGCCGGAGGCGCGCCTTCGAACGTGCCCTCGTAGGCACCCTCGTACGTGCTGCGTTGGGCGCGCAGCGCGTCGAGTTGACGACGCGAGAGCGTCCACACCACGAAGGCCGCCAGCACCGCCGCGATCGCGGTGGCGACCACACCCACCAGGGCGATGGTGTTGCTGGTCTCGATGTCGTTGAGCGATCCGCTGTCATGCAGCCCCGCGTTGTTGGCACCGAACCGGAGCAGCGAGATCACCCACGCGGCCCACCACACGCCGATCAGCCACGAGCCCTTGGCGCTGCGCCACCGGGGATCGCCTCGTGGCACCGTCGGGGTCGAGCCGCGCCACAGGTCCTGCATGATCAACACGGGGATGGCGAGGTTGGCGATCGGGATGAACCAGGCGCCGATCGACCACCCCGGCCCGAAGCGAGGCGCCGGTCGGTCGAGGGCTTCGTTGTTCTTCGCCGCCCGGAACTGCCAGATGATGAACAGCACGACGATCACGAGCTGGGTGAGCCCGTAGAACGCCGACGCACCGTTGACGAAGTCGTCGGCGTCGTTCGCCCGGGTGAGGATGTCGCCGAAGTGACCGGCCTTGAAGTCCTGGACCACCGAGATGCGGTTCGCCAGCGCCGCGCTCAACACGACCGCGGCGCAGAGCATCACCCCGAAGAGCACGACCAGCGCCACCGTGAGGCCCCGCTGGTCACGCCACCGAGGCGCGACCGCGGTGGCGACCGGCGGTGGTGGAGGCGGCGGGACTGCAGGAGGGGGCGGCGGTGGCGGTGGCAGCTGCGTCACCCGCGGATCGTACGGCACCTCCAGCATGGGGACGGCTGACCCGCCTGTGCCAGACTCGTCACCATGCCGCCCGAGAAGTTGAGCTGGAAGCACCTCTACTCCGAGGTCGTCACGTCGGGGTTGTGCACCGGATGCGCCGGCTGCGTCATCGCGTGTCCCCACGACGTGCTCGGCTACCGCGACACCGAAGGTGTGTACAAGCCGTTCCAACTCGAGGACGGTTGGGGTCCGACCAACTGCAGCCACGGCGAGAAGAGCTGCACGTCGTGCACCCGCGCGTGTCCCCGCTTCCGCACCTGGGAGCCCGAGATCGACGAGTTCATGTTCGGCCGGGCCCGCACCAACGAAGAGGCGTCGGGCATCTACAAGGACATCGTCCTCGCCCGCGCCACCGACCCGATCCTCGCCGAGGTCGGCCAGGACGGCGGTCTCGTCTCCGCGCTGCTCATCTACGCGCTCGAGCACGACATGATCGACGCCGCGCTGGTGAGCTACCTCGAGGGTGACGGCACGTCGTGGAAGGCGATCCCGGGCGTCGCCCGCACCCGCGAAGACGTCATCGCGTCAGCCGGGAGCCGCTACACCTACTCGGCCAACACCATGGCGTACCCCGCCGCGATCGAGAGTGGCGCCGAGCGCATCGGCCTCGTCGGCATGAGCTGCCAGTCGTCGGTGCCGCCGGTGATGAAGCAGCGCAAGGCGGGCAAAGTCGCCCGGCGCCTCGCGCTCAACATCGGCCTGCTGTGTTCCAAGACGTTCGACGACGCCATCTTCGAGGAGCTCTTCGAGGCCAAGTACGGCCTGAAGAAGGCCGACATGAAGAAGATGAACATCAAGGGCGTCTTCCAGATCTGGATGAACAACGGCGACTACCACGAGATCCCGCTCAAGGAGTGCCACGCCTGGACGCGCGAGGGCTGCAAGATGTGCCCCGACTTCGCGGCCGAGCACGCCGACATCTCCACCGGCGGGATCGGCGCGTTCAACGACTGGACGCTCACCATCGTGCGCACCGACGTCGGCCGTGAGCTCATGGACGGCCTCGTGCGCGACGATTGGATCGAGACCCGTCCCGGCGACGACGACCCGGGCGCGATCGCGCTGATGCACAAGCTCTCGGCCAAGTCGCGCAAGCGCTGGCCCGAGTTCGCGATCGACGCGCCCCGCGTCCTCCCGACCCCCGCGACCAGCTAGACCGCGGCTCGCCGGCGGGCGAGCAGCAGCAGCACGCCACCGACGAGGAGCAGGGCGAACCCGAGCCCGGCCGTCGGCACGGTGGACGCGCCGGCACCGGTGAAGGCGAGCGTGCGCGTCGGCAGGTCGACCGGCGGCTCGGTGGGCCCCGGCATCGGCGTCGGGCCGAAGCCGATCGGCACGTCGGCGACGACGAGGAGATCGTCGAGCGACCGGGCCCGGATCACACACGTGCCGAACGCGTCCGCGCAGCTCACGGGGCCGGCCTCGCGGCCGACGTCGAGGATGAACGCGCCGTCGGACTGGGGCAGGTCGCGGTGCACCTCGACCGTCGTGTCGATCGCGCCGGAGCCGTCGGCCTCCACGGAAGGACCGACGTTGTCGGCGCACGACGTGCTGAGCACGGGTGCGTCGGCCACGCATTGCTGCACGAGCACGCGCTCACCTGCGGCGAACCCGGTGCTGTGCACGTGCACCATGGCGCCATCGGTCAGCTCCGTCTGCGGTGACACGGTCACGTCGGGCACCGAGATCGGGGCCGCCGGATCGAAGTCGAGCGCCCGCGACGCGATCCAGTCGCGATCCCCAGTGAACGCGACGATCGAGCAGAGCTGCGGCGCGCCTGCACAGTCGACGACGCTCGCCACCGGGAACGCGTTGAAGTCGTACACCGCGCGGTGCGCGTTGAAGGTGGTGGTGAAGGCGCCGTTCGCGTCGGTGGTGGCCGAGCCGTAGATGAAACCGCAGAACCCCGCGGGCTGGGTGGCGGTCGCGCACTGGCTCATCACGACCAGCGAGTTCGGCGGGTAGTCCCCGCCGGTGACCGTGACCGGCTGACCGTCGACGAGGTCGGTGTCGGGCGTGACGGTGAGGGTGGGCGGCGGAGGGATCGGCGCGTTGGGATCGAAGGTGAGCGCCATGCCGCCACCCTCCGAGTAGTCGGAGAGGTTGGCCGCGCCGATGTTGCACGTCCCCGGCGCAGCCGCGCAGTCAACGTCGCCGTTGAGCGTGTGCAGGATGCGCCGAGCCGTGAACGACGCGCTGAACGCACCCGAGTCGTCGGTGGTTGCGAACCCGGAGTGCTGCGTGTCGCAGTCGGCCGCGTCACCCGACTGGTTGTTCTTGCACTCCGCCCAGCCGACCCCGGTGTTCGGTGTGAAGCCGCTCCCGGCCACGGTCACCGACTGGAGGTAGAGCAGCCCGGTGTTCGGGGTGACGGTGACAACGGGCGGCGGCGGGACCGGGGCGTTGGGGTCGAACGTGAGCGACATGCCCGCGTGCTCGGAGTAGTCGGAGATCTTGGCGGAACCGATGTTGCACGTGCCGGGCGCCGCCGCGCAGTCGACGTCGCCGTTCGCGGTGTGCAGCATGCGGCGGGCGGTGAATGACGAGCTGAACGCACCGAAGCCGTCCGTGAACGCGGACCCGGTGTGCGCGGTGTCGCAGTCGGCCGCTTCGCCGGACTGGTTGTTCTTGCACTGGGCCCAGCCGACGGCGACGTTCGCCGTGAAGCCGCTCCCGGCCAGGTTGACCGACTGCACGTAGAGGAGACCGGTCGACGGCGTCACCGTGAGCGATGGCGCGAGCACCGTCGCCGACTCGTCGGGCGTGAAGGTGTCCGCCGTCGGCACCTGCGGGTCGGGCGCGGTGGTCGCGGTGGTCGCGGTGGTCGTGGTCGTCGTGGTCGTCGACCCCTCGGGCATCGTGGTCGTGACCGGCTCGGTGGTCGACGGCTCGCTGGTCGACTGTGGCCCGTCGTCACCAAACGCCGGCGCGGCCGTGCACACGACCAGCGTCGCGACGCACGCGGCCAGGCCCACCCGCACCCATCGTCCTCGCATCGTGACCCTCAGTCCCTGCCCTGGGAGCTGCGCGCACGGGAACGGTACGAGCAGAACGCGGTCCGTGCAACCGTCGACGTCGGAGCACGCGGCCCGGCTTACGATTCGTCTCGCCGATGCCACCGCGCCGCCACATCCGCATCCCGGTCCTCGGCAAGGCCGCGCCGCCGATCGGGAGCGACTTCGTGTCGCTCGAGGCGGCGAGCGGCATCGTGCTGCTGCTCGGCGCGGCGGTTGCGCTCGTGTGGGTGAACACCGACACCGCGGGCTACACCAGCTTCTGGCACCACGCACTCACCATCGGGCCCGGCGATCTCGGCATCACGTCGTCGATCGTGCACTGGGTGAACGACGCGCTGATGACCGTGTTCTTCTTCGTCGTCGGGCTCGAGATCAAGCGCGAGCTCGTCACCGGCGAGCTGCGCGACCGGCAGCGCGCCGCGCTCCCGGCGATCGCCGCCCTCGGCGGGATGGTCGTGCCCGCGCTGCTGTTCGTCGCCATCAATCTCGGCAGTGGTGCCATTGACGGCTGGGCGATCCCAATGGCCACCGACATCGCGTTCGCAGTGGGCGTCCTCGCGCTGCTCGGCCCGCGCGTGTCGTCGAGCCTGAAACTGTTCCTGCTCACACTGGCGATCGTCGACGACATCGGTGCCATCGTCGTGATCGCGATCTTCTACTCGAGCGGCCTCGACGGATGGTGGCTCGCCGGCGGCGTCCTGACCGTGCTCCTCGTGGTCGTGATGTCACGCCTGCGCGTCGACCACCCGCTCGCGTACGTGATCCCCGGCATCCTGCTCTGGTACTGCCTGTACAAGGGCGGTGTCGAACCGACCCTCGCCGGCGTGGTGCTCGGGCTCCTCACGCCGGCTCGGCCGCGCCGCGGCGTCCCGGTGCTCGAACGACTCGAGGACTGGTTGCATCCGGTGTCGAGCTTCGTGATCGTACCGATCTTCGCGCTCGCCAACGCGGGCGTGGTGCTCGGCGGTGACGCGATCACGCACGCGCTGTCGAGTCGGGTGACGATCGGCATCGTCGTCGGGTTGGTGGTGGGCAAGTTCGTCGGCATCTTCGGCGCGTCGACGCTCGCGGTGCGCGCCGGCATCGGTGCGCTCCCCCGTGGTGTGCACCTCCGCCACATCGCCGGCGTCGCGCTCCTCGGGGGGATGGGGTTCACGGTGTCGCTGTTCATCACCGATCTCGCGTTCCGGGGTGAGGTCATCGACGATGCGAAGATCGGCGTGCTGGCCGCGACCGTCATCGCAGCGGTGTTGGGCACGATCGTGCTGCGGGTGCTGCTGCGCGGTCCGAGGATCGACGAGGAGACAGCGTGAAGATCGTGGCGATCACCACCGACCTGATGGACCGGTCCCGCATCAGCGGCGCGCTCGACGGCGTCGAGTTCGCACGCGACGCCACCGGATGTGCGGGGGCCGACGTCGTGGTGATCGACCTGGCGCGCAGCGCGGCGTTGGTCGGCGCGGTCCGAGCCGCGGTGCCGGACGCCCGCATCGTGGCCTTCGGTCCGCACGTCGACACCGAGGTGCTCGAGCAGGCGTCCCGCGACGGCGCCGACGCAGTGCTCCCCCGCTCGCGGTTCTTCCAGGACCCCGCAGCGGCGCTCACGCCCTGATTCTGCGAAGCTGCCGCGATGGCCGACTACCCGATGGACACGATCGTCACCGACCACCTCCTCTCGACGACCCGGGCGGTCCGCAAGCGCCTCGACCTCGAGCGTCCCGTGCAGCGCGAGGTGCTGCTCGAGTGCCTGCGCCTGGCGGTGCAGTCACCCACCGGCAGCAACGCTCAGAACTGGCACTGGATCGTGGTGACCGACGCCGACAAGCGGGCGCGGCTGAAGGAGCTCTACGACGGCATGGCCCGGCCCTACCTCGAGTCGCAGGCCGAAGCGGCCGCGGACCCCCAGACCCGCCGGGTGTACCAGTCGGCCGTGTACCTGCTCGACATCCTCGACCGCGTGCCGGTGCACGTGATCCCGTGCGTGGAGGGTCGGCTCGAGAGCCCCGAACCGTTCGCGGCCGCAAGCTTCTACGGCTCGATCCTGCCCGCGGTGTGGAGCTTCATGCTCGCGGCGCGCTCCCGGGGCCTCGGCAGCGTATGGACCACGCTGCACCTCGCGAACGAAGCCGAGACGGCCGAGTTGCTCGGCATCCCCGACGGCATGACCCAGGTCGCGCTGATCCCCGTCGCCTACTTCACCGGCGACGACTTCAAGCCCGCGGTGCGGCCGCCCGTCGAGGGCATCACCTACTGGGACGCGTGGGGCGCTACCGGCGAGTAACCCGTCGGCGCGCGACGGAGTCAGAGGGTTGATGCCCACGCTCGTCGCGCGCCTCCAGACCGCCGCCGAGGGCACCGGGACCATCACGTTCGTCGGCGCCGCTGCGGGTGACGCCGGCCCTGCCGACTGCGTCGCGTGGGCCCGGCTCCACCAAGACGCGCGGGGCATGGCCGCCGCGCTCCAGGCGCGCGGTGTGGGCCCCGGCGTGCACGTGGGGCTGCTCGGCCCGACGTCGCGCGCGCTGGTCACGACCATCCAGGCCGTCTTCCTCGCCGGCGGGACGGTGGTCGCGCTCCCCCTGCCCATGCGCCTCGGCTCGATCGAGGAGTTCGTCGAGCAGACCGGCCAACGCATCACCAACGCCGACGCCGCGCTCCTGGTGGTCGACGCCGACCTCGCGCCGTTCCTCGACCCGCTCCTCGATCCGAGCCCGGCCGGAGCGGGCGAGCGCGCCGCGGTGGTCCTGCTCGACGAGCTCGCCGCCGACGGCGCCCGCGTGGGGGCGGCCGCGTGGGAACGCCCGCCCGACGATCCCGACCGCCTCGCCATCCTGCAGTTCACGAGCGGATCCACCGCCGCACCGAAAGGCGTGATGCTGCCCGACCGCTGCGTGGGGGCGAACATCGACGCCATCGTCGCCGGTGCGAAGCTCACCCACGCCGACCGCGCGGTGTCGTGGCTGCCGCTGTACCACGACATGGGCCTCATCGGACTGCTCATGGCGCCGATGCTGCACGGCTTCGAGTTGGTGCTGGGCGCACCGCAGGACTTCCTCGCCCGTCCCGCGTGCTGGTTGGAGTGGATCTCGGAGTACCGCGGCACCATCACCGCGGGACCCAACTTCTCGTACGCGCTCGCGGCCCGCGCGCTGCGGCGCGCCGACGCGCTCGACCTCTCGAGCTGGCGTCTCGCCCTCAACGGCGCCGAGACGGTCGACCCGAACGCGGTGGAAGCCTTCTGCGCCGCGGCTGCACCCTTCGGCTTCGACCCTCGCGCCGCGTATCCGGTGTTCGGCATGGCCGAGGCCACGCTCGCGGTCACGTTCCCTGCGGTGGGCGGAGGCATGACCGTCGACGCGGTCGACCGGCACGCGCTCGAGCACGACCGGCGCGCGGTGGCACCCGCGGCCGACGCCGCGCCCGAGTCGGTGCGACGCCTCGCGAAGTTGGGACGACCCCTCGACGGGTTCGAGCTCCGCATCGTCGATCCCGCGACCGGCGCGGTGCGCGCCGACCGCGAGGTGGGCGAGCTCGAGTTGCGCAGCCCGTCGGTGACCCCCGGTTACTACCGCAACGCCGACGCCACCGCGGCGACGTTCGACGACGGCTGGCTGCGTACCGGCGACCTCGCCTACCTGGTCGACGGCGAGCTCGTGGTGTGCGGCCGCCAGAAGGACGTGATCATCGTCGGCGGACGCAACGTGTTCCCCGAAGACATCGAGCGCGCCGCCGGGTCGGTCGAGGGGGTGCGTGCCGGCAACGTGATCGCGTTCGGCAGCGACCGCAAGCGCGGCCGCGAGTCGATCGTGGTCGTCGCCGAGACGAAGACCGACGATCTGCACGAGGTGCACGACTCGGTCGTCACCAGGGTGCGCGACGCGGTCGGGGTCCCACCGTTCGACGTGGTGCTCGTCAGGCCGGGCTCGTTGCCGAAGACGTCATCGGGCAAGTTGCAGCGGTCGCTGTGTCGCGACCGCTACCACGAGAACCAACTCGAACCGGTCTGACCTTCTCCACCGTAGGACGGGTCAGCTGTTCGCCGGCTCGTCGACCAACATCTCCTCGAACAGCGCGCGGTACGAGATCACCGCCTGACGCAGGTCCTCGGTGGACGTCCGACCCTCGACCGTGCGCCGCGCAATGCCGTGCGCGGTGCGGTAGTTCTCGACCACGTCGGGGTGATCCACCGAGACGAGCTCGCTGCGCGTGTCGAAGTCGTCGACCGGATAGCCGCGCTCACGCATGAGGTCGGTGATGAGGCGGTCGGCGTCGGCCACCGCCACCTGGGGCCGGTCGACGAAGCCGCTCTGCATCTCCTGCCACTGTTGCGTGTAGCGCTGCCGGGAGGCGTCGCTGAGCGGGTGGAGGTCGAGTTCGTCGTGGCGCGCCTCGCGCTCGCGCAGGTCGCGTTCCGCTTCGCGGCGGCGGTCGGCGCCCTCCACGGTGCGGTCGTACTCCGAGCCGAACCGTGACTGCAGATGATGGCGGCGACGACGACTCGACGCGGCCGCGACCAGCGCCACGACTACCAGCACCACAACGATGGCGATGACGATCCAGACCCAGGCATCCATGGGATTCCTCCGAGTTCGCATGATCTCCGCTTGCGATCGGGGTACCCGGAGACGTGGTCCCGCAACCCCTGGGGGTCCGCCATCCGCTCGGAGCCCTCGGCGGGGAACCGAACCGGGCACAATGGAGGTTCTCCATGCCGATGGACCTCTCCTCCACCGCGCTCGGGGCGGCCGATCCCGAAGTCCTGCTCGCTGACGCGCCCACCGCGCCAGCGCGCACGGAACGACGCGACCTGATCCGCATCTTCCTCGTGTTGCTCGCGTTCACGTTCGTGCTGCGCCTGCCCGCGTTCTTCACGCCGGTGTTCAACTCCGACGAGACGTTCCTGGCCACGCAGGCCCACGTGCTCAACGACGGCGGCCAGCTCTACCAGGACGCCATCGACCGCAAGCCGCCGATCGTTCCCTATGTGTACGCGGCGACGTTCTCGTTCTTCGAGACCACGGCGCTGTGGTCGGTGCGGGTGGTCGCGATGCTCGCGGTGGCACTCACCGCGCTGCTGCTCGCGATCGAGGCCAGACGGCGCTACGGCGCGCGCGCGGGATGGATCGCGGGGATCCTGTTCGTCGTGGCGATGATCACGTTCATGCCACAAGACGGTCAGGCCGCGAACTTCGAGGTGTTCATGCTGCCGTCGATGACGGCAGCGATCCTGTTCGCGCGACGCGGACGCGGGTTCCTCGCGGGGGTGGCGATCGCCGCCGCGACCCTGGCCAAGCAGACCGGCGCGGCCACGTTGTTGCCCGTCCTCTACCTCATCGCTCGTCGACGCGGGAAGCGCGGCATCGCCGAGGTGTTCGCCGGCTTCACCATCCCGACCGCGCTGGTCGCGCTCGCCATGGGTCCTTCGCAGCTTCTCTACTGGACCGTGCTCGGCAACGGCTCGTACGTCGGCATGAAGACGATGACGACGGCCGTGCTGACCCTGTTCCTCTTCATGACCGGCATGTGGATGCTGTGCAACCTGCCGCTCCTGTGGAAGATCCCGAGTGCGTGGAAGGACCGCAAGCTCGTCGCGCTCGACGGTCAGGGCGACACCGACCTGTGGCTCTGGACGCTGTCGGCCGCGGTGTCGGTGGCCGTCGGCCTGCGCTTCTTCGGCCACTACTACATGCAGCTGATCCCGCCGCTGGCGCTGCTGGCCGCCGGCGCATTGTCACGCGGCAGCCGGGTCTGGGCTCGGCGCGCGGTCGCGTTCGCGCTGGTGGTCGGCTTCGTGTTCTCGGCCGCCGGCTACTTCTTCCATCCGGGCGTGCAGGAGCCGAACTACGAGTCGGTGTCGCGCTACCTCGCCACAACCACCAACCCCGACGACCCCATCTACGTGTGGGGCAGCGTGCCGGAGATCTACTGGGCGTCGGGCCGTCGCCCGGCCACGCGCTTCCTCACCCAGCCGTTCCTCACCGGCAACTACCCCGGTCGACCGCCGAAGGACGCCAACACCGGCTCCGACACGCAGACGGCCTGGGAGGACTTCTACGCCGACTTCACCGCGCACCCGCCGAAGTACTTCGTCGACACGTCACCGGCGAAGGTGCGCGGCGCGCAGTACTACCCGATCTCCGACTTCCCGCGCCTCGAGCACATCGTCGACACCCAGTACAGGTACGTCGTCACCCTCGACGGCATCGACGTCTACAAGCGCAAATGAGTTTCGGCGCCCCTGCCGCGTCACTGTGACGGGCGGCCTCAAGGGGTGAGCGCGCCAAATCCTCGGTGGCTACACGAGGGGCCAGGGGGTGCTGTGCCAGTCGCCGGGGAGGGGCAGCCCCCGGGCGAGGAGCACCTGGGCGCGACGGTCGAGGGCGTCGAGCTCTTCGTCGTCGAGCAGGGGGGCAAGGCGGTCGTGCACCGGTCCCTCGTGGAGCTCGGCGACGATGCGACACACGTCGTCGGCAGCCTCCGGAGTGAGGCGCTCCCCCGCGTACTCCCAGATGACGGTACGCAGCTTGTACTCGTCGTGGAAGCACAAGCCGTGGTCGATGCCGACGATCACGTCGTTGATCTGGTCGTGGAGACAGTGCCCGCCCTTGCGGTCGGTGTTGTTGGCGAGCACGTCGAACCAGGCGAACTCGCGGAAGCGGTCGATGTGGTCGTCGCGCAGCGTGAAGAAGTGCTCGTCGGGATCGTGGTCGACGAAGCGCTGCACCGCTCCGACACCGAGCGGGCCGTCGCGCAGCACCGTGAGCGGCACGATGTCCCAGCCCAGCGCGTCGGAGAGCTCGTACGCCGCGACTTCACGCTGGCAGAGCGTGCCCTGCGCGAAGTCCCAGAGGGGTCGCTCGCCGCGCCGGGGCTTGTAGATCGCGGCGAGCTCGACCCCGTCGACCTTCGCCTCCACGAGGAAGGTCGCGTTCGACGAGTACCGCATGCGGCCAACCACCTCGAGCTCGGCGGTCTCGAGTGCGGCCCGCAGCTCGGCGGGGGTCAGTTCCAGCGAGGACACCGGTGTCCGGACGGATCCATCGGCTGCTCACACAGGGGGCACGGTGGGCGACCACCGGCGACGGCCTCGGCTCCGCGCGCGGCCATCGCGCGCACCTGTGCGCGTGTCGCGTAGATGCGCGCCACGTACCCCTCGGCGTCCTCGTCTTCGACCTCGGCGGCGGAGGCGTCGTCTTCCTCCTCCGCGGCGCGCTCGCGCAGCTCGATCAGCACGAGCTCGCGTTCGGTGTCGAAACCGAGACCGATGAGACGGGCTCGGAACAGCGGCACGGTCGGTTCGCGCAGCGCGCTCTGGGTCGACGGGAGATCGAACGGCAGCTCGGGGTACTTGTCGGCGATCTGGTCGAGAAACGCCACCGCCTCGGTGGCCAGCATGTCGACCTGTTCCTTCTCGACCAGCACGGTGAGCTGGGTGTGCTCGGTGCGAGCCTGGAGGTAGAAGGCGCGCGCGCCGGGCGCGCCGACCGCGCCCGCACCCAGCCCGTCGACGTCGTCGAGCTCGATGATCTCCGCGCTCATGCGGCGGACTCGGCGGAAGCGGCAGACTCGGCGGAGGCGGCGGAGGCGGCGGAAGCGGCGGACTCCTCGTCCTTCGGAGGCGGCGGGAGCAGCTCGTCGAGCGAGCCGGTGTCGTTGCACTTGAGCATCGCCGCGCCGTGCGCGCCGAGCTCGAACACGGTGACCGACGCGGGCGACACCACGATCCGTTGGAAGAGGTCGAGGTGGACGCCGGTGTAGTGCGCGATCGCGGCCTTGATCGGGTCGGCGTGCGACACCACCACGACCAACTCGCCCGGGTGACGCGCCACCACCTCCTCGAGTGCGACGACCATGCGCGACTGCATCTCGGACATCGACTCGCCGCTCGGGAAGCGGGCACGCGACGGCGCGCGCTGGACCGTCTTCCAGAGGTCGGTCTTCGCCAGGTCGGCGATCTTGCCGCCGGTCCACTCGCCGTAGTCGGCCTCGAGCACCCCGGGCAGGGCCTGGACCTCGAGCCCGTGGTGCGCGGCGACCGCGGCGGCAGTCTGGGTGGTGCGCTCGATCGGGCTGGCGTAGACGATCGAGATCGGGAGCCTCGCCAACCGCTCGCCGAGCGCCTTCGCCTGCTCGCGACCCTTGTCGGACAGGTCGATGCCAGGAGTCCGGCCCGAGAGCATCGGACCGGTCTGCGCGGTCACCGCGTGGCGCACCAGCATCAGCCGCGTGGGCTTCGGGTGCTCGGCGGCGTCGGCGGTGCCGTCGGTCGTGCCGGCAGTGCTGCCGTCAGATGTGGGCACGGTGGTACAAGGAGGCGGAGCGTCGGTCACTCCCCCGAATTCTACCGGCGCACCCCCTAACCTCCTCCCCGTGACCCAGCCAATCTCGTTCTCGCCCGGGCTCCCCGAAACCGTGCTCGACCCCGAGCCCGCCGACGCCCTCCTCGCCCTCGCGACCGCCCTCGACGGCCCCGAGTCCGAACGGCGCGATGCGGTGTCCGCCGTCGTCGCCCGCTCGCCCCGCTTCCTCGACGGCTGGGCCCGCCTCGGTCAGCTCGCCCGCGACTCGGTGGAGGGCTACGCCTGCGCCCGGGTCGGCTACCACCGTGGCCTCGACCGTCTGCGGCAGTCCGGCTGGCGCGGTTCGGGCTACGTCCGCTGGGAGCACGAGACCAATCGCGGCTTCCTGCGCGCCCTCGACGGCCTGCGCCAGCGCGCGGGCGAGATCGGCGAGGCCGACGAAGAGGCCCGCTGCGCCGAGTTCCTGCTCCAACTCGAGCCCAGTTGGAACGGGATCGACCCATTGGAAGTGCACCCGTGAAGCGGGCGCTGGTCACCGGGATCACCGGTCAGGACGGCCGCTACCTCGCGTCGCTCCTGGCCAGCGAGGGCTACCAGGTGTTCGGCCTCATCCGCGGGCAGAACAACCCGAAGGCCGAGATGGTGATGCACGAGACGCCGCAGCTCGAACTGGTCGACGGCGACCTGCGCGACCTCTCGTCGCTCATCGCGGTCGTCGAACGCGTCCAGCCCGACGAGGTCTACAACCTCGGCGCGATCTCGTTCGTGCACCTGTCGTTCTCGCAGGCCGAGCTCACGTCGGAGATCACCGGGCTCGGCGTGCTGCGCATGCTCGAAGCGGTGCGCATCGTCGGTGGCATGGACGACAACCCGATCCGCTTCTACCAGGCGTCGTCGTCGGAGATGTTCGGCAAGGTGCGCGAGACGCCCCAGAACGAGCTCACTGCGTTCCATCCGCGCTCGCCGTACGGCGTGGCCAAGGTGTTCGGTCACCACATGACCGTCAACTACCGCGAGGCGTACGGCCTGCACGCATCGTCCGGCATCTTGTTCAACCACGAGTCGGAGAAGCGCGGGCTCGAGTTCGTCACCCGCAAGATCACCAACTCGTTGGCGCGCATCAAGCTCGGCCTGCAGGACTCGATCACGCTCGGCAACCTCGACTCCGCGCGCGACTGGGGCTTCGCCGGCGACTACGTCGAGGCCATGTGGCTCATGCTGCAGCAGGACGAGCCCGACGACTACGTGATCGCCACCGGCGAGACGCACACCATCCGTGAATTCCTCGACGAGGCGTTCGCGTGCGCGGGGTACGACGACTGGACCCCGTTCGTGAAGCAGGACCCGCGCTTCGAACGGCCGGCGGAGGTCGACCTGCTCATGGGCGACGCCACGAAGGCTCGCGAACAGCTCGGGTGGGAGCCGAAGGTCGACTTCCAGGGGTTGGTGCGGCGGATGTACGAGTCCGACCTCGCCGAGGAGAGCGCGAAGGTCGACTCCGGCCGGTGACCGCCGCCGACTCCCCGCTCGCCGACTCCTCACTTGTCGGGGTGATCATGGGCAGCGACTCCGACCTGCCCACGATGCAGGGCGCGGTCGACGTGCTCGCCGACTTCGGCATCGCGCACGAGGTGCGCGTGGTCTCGGCCCACCGCACGCCCGAACTGATGTACGAGTACGCGCGCACCGCCGCCGAGCGCGGGCTGCGCGTGATCATCGCCGGCGCCGGCGGTGCCGCGCACCTGCCGGGCATGACCGCGTCGATGACGTCGCTCCCGGTGATCGGTGTGCCCGTCCCGCTGCAGCACCTCGACGGCCTCGACTCGTTGCTGTCGATCGTGCAGATGCCCGACGGCATTCCGGTCGCGACCGTCGGCGTGGGCAAGGCACGCAACGCCGGCCTGCTCGCGGTGCGCATCCTCGGCGCGCACGACGACGCACTGCGCACCAAGCTCGACGACCACCGCGCCGCGCTCGACGCGACGGTGCGCGAGAAGGACGCAGCGCTCTTCAGAAACGGGCTCCAGGGTTGATCGGAATCAGTCGGCGTTGAACGCCGGCTTGCGCTTCTCGTTGAACGCGGCGACACCCTCGATGCCGTCCGGCGTGCCGGATGCGGCGGAGATCGCCTCCGCCTCCCGGGCCAGGTGGGTCTCGAGCGTCTCCTCCAGTGACGTGTGGAGCAGGCGCTTCGCCGCCGCCAGCGCGCTCGCCGGACCGGCGGCGAGCTTGGTGGCCAGCGCGGCTGTTGTGTCGTAGAGCTCGTCGTCGGGCACGACCTGGGTGATCAGCCCCCAGTCGAGCGCCTCGGCCGCGCTCAGCACGCGGTTGGTGAACGTGAGCTCGAGTGCGCGCCGCAACCCGACCAGGCGGGGGAGGAACCAGCTCGACGAGCCGTCCGGGGTGAGCCCGACACCGGTGTAGGCCATCACGAACTTGGCCGACTCGGCGGCCACGACAAGATCGGAGGCGCCGACGAAGCCCATGCCCGCTCCCGCCGCGCTCCCCTGCACCGCAGCGACGACCGGCGCGTCGCCCCGCACCAGGTTCGTGACGGCGACGTGCAGCGGACCGAGGGTCTCGCGCAGGTAGGTGGGGAGGTCGTCGCGGTCGGCGAAGCCCTTGACGTCGCCCCCCGCGCAGAACATCTTGCCGGCGCCGGTGAGCAGCACGACCCGAGCGGCGAGGTCGGCGCCGATCGCCAGCGTCGCCTCCATCAGGTCCTGGGCCAGCTCCAGGTTGATCCCGTTCGCGGCGTCGGGGCGGTTGAGCGTGAGGTGGGCGATGCCGTCGCGCACCTCGAGGTCGATCGTGTCGTAGGCCATGGCGCGAACACTACGGCGTCCTGAAAACCGAACGCCCGCCCGGAAGTGGCATCCGGGCGGGCCTTCTCGGTCTCCTCTGCCGGCGGAAGGGGCGATCGCCGACTCGGGTGTGTGTCGCCGAGGACCGCGGTGTCCCTGTGCGGTGGGGATCGCGCCTCGTGCTGGATGAGAACCTACGCCCTCACCCGTCAGGTGGGTCCCAGCGTCACGCCAACGTTCGGTAAAGCCTGCGCGTGATGTGGGAGGTTGTCAGCTGCTGCTGATCGCGGCGAGCACGTCGAGCTTGGCCGCCCGCCGGGCCGGCCAGGCGGCCGCAAGCACGCCGAACAGGGCGGCCAGGATCACGATCAACAGCAGTTGCGCGGGCGCGATCGAGAACTTGTCGATGCCCTGGTCGGACAACGCGCTCACCATCGCCCACGCGAAGACCACGCCGATCACCAGACCGAGCAATGTGCCGAGCAAGGCGATGATCACCGACTCCCAGCGCACACTCGAGCGCAGCTGACGACGCGTCATGCCCACCGCACGCAGCAACCCGAGCTCGTGGCGACGTTCGATGATCGACAGACCGAGGGTGTTGGCGATGCCGAAGAGGGCGATGATGATGGCGAAGAACAGCAACACGTAGACCAGGTTGAGGAACTGGTTGATCTGCGCGGCCTGCGTGGCCTTGTACTGGTCCCGCGTCTCCACCTTCGGGCCCGGATACTGGTGCATCACCTTCTTGACCGCGGCGGTGTTCTCGGGCGTGACCCCGCCCTTGGTGCTCACGTACACCTGGAAGTCGAACTGGTCGGTGAAGTTCTTCTCGTAGGCGTCGATCGTGATCACGTAGCTGGTGAAGCCGGTCTGCTGGTAGATCGACTCGATCTTGAACTGCTGCACCCCGGTCTGTGCGAACGTGATCGGGATGGTGTCACCGAGCTTCCAGCCCTTGTCGCTGGCGACGTTGTCGAGCACCGCGATGCCATTGGCACTGAGCTCGCTGATCTTCCCCTCCTTGGGCTGGAGGTCGAAGAGGGAGTCGATCTTCGCGGGATCGGCGGCGATGACCTGCTGCACCGAGCCGTCGATCTTCGCCTGTCCGCTGCGGATGCCGGACGCCGACGTGACCTGCGGGGTCTCGGCCAGCGAGGCCTGCGCCTCGAGCGGGATCGATCCCTGCCCGAACCCGGGCGAGGTGATCACGTAGTCGGCCTTCATCGACCGGTCGATCGCCGCGTTCACCGAGGTGCGCGCCGACGCCGCGAACACGGTGATGAGCCCGACCAGCGCGACGCCGATCATGAGCGCGGCGGCGGTGGCCGATGTGCGCTTCGGGTTGCGGATCGCGTTCTCGCGCGCGATCAGCCCGGTGACGCCCTTGACCTTCTGGATCGGGATGCCCAGCGCGCCGGCGATGGGCGCGGAGATGATCGGCCCGAGCACCGCGACACCGAGGAACACGACAGCCATGCCGAGGCCGACGTAGAGCAGGCCGCTGTCGCCGAAGAGGCCGAGCAGCAGGAACGCGATGCCGATCAGCGTGATCAGGATGCCGAACACGGCACGGCGCGGCGACGTGCTCGAGCGGTCGATCGAGGAATCGCGCATGGCCGCGATCGGCGGGATGCGGGCGGCGCGCAGCGCGGGCGCGATCGCGGCGACCACCGTGACGATCATCCCGGTCGCGAACGACCAGATCACCGCGCTGGCCGGGATGACGATGGTGCTCGCCGGGATGTCGAGTCCGAGCGCGCCCAGCAGCGCCTTCAGGGCCACCGCGAGTCCGATGCCTCCGACGAAGCCGACGATCGAGGCGACGATGCCGACGAGCACCGCCTCGAACAGCACGGAGCCGAGCACCTGGTTGCTGCCGGCGCCGATGGCGCGCAGCAACGCGAGCTCGCGGCTGCGTTGCGCGACCACGATCGAGAACGTGTTGAAGATGATGAACGAGCCGACCAGCAATGCGACCACACCGAAGATGAGCAGGAAGGTGTTGAAGAACGAGAGGTTGTCCTTCAGGTTGCTCTGGCTCTCGGCGGTGATGTCCTTGCCGCTGATGACCTCGACGTTCTTGGTGCCAGGTTCGCCCTCGAGCGCGGTGCGGATGTTGGCGACGACCTCGTTCTGGCTCACGCCGGGTGAGGCCTTCACGTCGACGGCCTGGAACTGACCCTCGGTCCCCAGCAGCCGGGTCGCAGTGTTGGGCGCGAACGCGGCGATCGTCGCACCGAGCAGGCTGTTGGTGCTGCCGAACTTCACGATGCCGGTGAGCGAATAGTCGTCGCGCCCGGCCTTGGTGATGACCGGGATGGTGTCCCCGACCTTGTACCCGGCGTCGTCGGCGCTGCCCTTGTCGATGACCACCTCGGTGGGCCCGCGCGGCCCACGCCCCTGCACGACGTGGATCGTGCTCAGCTCACGGTCGTGGATGTAGCTGAACCCGAGCGTCGGCGCACCCTGGCCCTTGCTCCCGAGCGCGTCGCCCTTCTTGTCCACGATGACCGCGAGCCCCTGCACCGTGCCGTCGGCGGCGGCGACGCCGTCGGCGCTCCGGATCGTCGGCAGGAGGTCGGCGCTGATGGTGCCGCGACCTTCGTTGCCGAAGCCCTGACCGCTGAACTCCTCTTTGGCCCGGACGACCGCGTCGGTGTGCTGGTAGATGTCGTTGAAGAGACCGTCGAAGGTGTTGGAGATCGTCGCGGTGAGCACGAACGTGCCCGACACGAACGCCACTCCGAGCATCACCGCGACGCCGGTGAGCAGGAAGCGAACCTTCTTGGCCCAGATGCCCTTGAGCGTGACCTTCCACATGGTTCTGCAGCCAGCCGAGCTAGGCGCCCAGGCTCTTCATCTTGTCGAGCACCGAGTCGGCGTTCGGTGCGAGCAGTTCGTCGACGATCGAGCCGTCGGCGAGGAACACCACCCGGTCGGCGTACCCGGCCGCGATCGGGTCGTGGGTGACCATCACGATCGTCTGCCCGAGGTCGTCGACCGCCTTGCGCATGAAGGTGAGGATCTCCGCGCCCGAGCGCGAGTCGAGGTTGCCGGTGGGCTCGTCGGCGAAGATGATCGACGGCTTGCTCAGCAGGGCGCGGCCCACGGCGACGCGCTGCTGCTGACCGCCGGACAGCTCGGCCGGCCGGTGGGTGAGGCGGTCCTTCAGGCGCACGGTCTCGACGATGGTGTCGAGCCACGCCGGGTCGGGCTTGTTGCCGGCCAATGACATCGGCAACGTCATGTTCTCGAGCGCGTTGAGCGTGGGGATCAGGTTGTAGGACTGGAAGATGAACCCGAGCTTGTCGCGACGGATGAGCGTGAGCTCCTTCTCGTTGGCGCGGCTGATCTCGACGTCACCGAGGAAGATCTGGCCCG
>DASXXX010000029.1:0-6743 GCA_036502765.1 Acidimicrobiia bacterium
ATGCTGCGGCGCACGGCTGAGCTGGTGGCGTCAGGCGCGAACGTCGACGACGTCCGCACCACCGTGCAGGGTGAGCTCGTCGAACTGCTGTCGTTGGTCGAGTGCCGCTATGAGCCCGCGCCCGTCATGTCGACACTCCCCCGCATTGAACGCACCGGTGCCGTCGAGGGCGAGCACCGCCGTTGGATCGGCGGTGAGTTCACACTGCCCGGCCTCGGTGCCGAGATCCCCGTTGCCGCCCGCGGGCACACCTACGGACGCTTCGTGCTGATCCCGAACCTGTCGACCGGGGTGTCGATCGAGGAACGCATCGTCGCGGTGGCACTCGTCGACCAACTCGGCGCCGCGCTCGCGGTCGAGGCGTCCGCGGCCTAGAACGCTCCCGCCTAAAACATCCCGCCGAGCGCGAAGCCGGCGGTGGCGGCCGCCAGTCCGACGACGACACTCCCCAGCGCGTTCGCGAGCGCGGGCCGCACCTCGCCCGCCTCGATCAGCCCGAACGTGTCGTACGAGAACGACGAGAACGTGGTGTAGGCGCCGATGAACCCGGTGCCGACGACGGTCCGCACGTCGGCGTCCAGCCCTTGGTAGGTCGCGAGCCCGACGACCAACCCGAGCATCAACGACCCGGTCACATTGACCACGACGGTGCCGTACGGGAAGCGCGACGCCACTCGCGACTGCACCAGCCCGTGCACCCCGTACCGACCGAGTGCGCCCAGTGCACCGGCCACTGCGACCAACCAGACCATCAGTCGTCCTCGGCCGGATCGAAGCTCGGCGCCGGACCACCGACGACGTTCCTGGCGATCGCGACCCCGGCAAGGACCGCGACGAAGCCGACGATCAGACCCATCAGGAGGTAGAGCGCGGCCGTGGCGCCGTCACCGTCGCGGGTGAGCAGCACGCTCTCGACCATCCACGTGGAGAAGGTGGTGAGGCCACCGCAGAACCCCACCGCCACGAACGCTCGCGCGACAGATGTGGACGGCAGTCGCTCCGGCAGCATGACGACCGCGATCCCCAACGCGAACGAACCGATCACGTTCACGACGAACGTCGCCCACGGGAAGTGGCCGCTCGTGACCGGCTCGGCCAGGGCGAGCTCGTAGCGCCCGACGGCGCCGAGCGCGCCACCGATCGCCACCGCGGCGAGGATCCACGCGCGATGTGGAACCGTCACCGGAGCAACGCTACGCGCCCATGATCTCGTATTCGCTGATTTCGCGCGCTTCCACCTCGTCGTCGATCGTCGGGAAGTGGTCGTCGCCGTGCGCAGGAAGGAAGCGCCACGCGATCACGGCCGCGAGCACGATGAAGGCCGCCGCGATCGGATAGGTGATGCGCATGGCGTCGACGAACGCGTCACGCGAGAGCGCCACGATCTCCGCGCCCTGCTTGGCCGGCAGCGTGCGGGCGAGGTCGAGCGCGCGCCCCACGGAGTCGTGCACCGCGGCCGATGACGCCGCCGAGAGGTGCTGCGCCTTGTCGGCGTAGTGGTGGTACGCGGCGAGGAACACGCTCCCGATGATCGCGACGCCGAGCGCGCCACCCGTCTGCCGCGTGGTGTCGTTGATCGCGGAACCGACGCCCGCACGGCTCGGCGGCAGCGAGCCCATGATCGACTCCGTCGCGGGCGCGGAGGTGAGACCGAGCCCGATCCCGAACAGGAGCCGCACCGCGCAACCGCCGACGAACGACGACATGATCGCGTCGGAGCCGTAGCAGAGCATCGCGACCGCGGCGACGAGCAGCCCCAGGACGACGACCCACTTGGTCCCCCACCGCCGCACGAGACGCGGCGCGTTCGGCGACACGACCATCATCGCGATGGCCACCGGCATGGCCAGCAGGCCGGCCTCGAGCGGCGAGTAGCCGAGGACGAACTGGAAGTACTGGATGAGGAGGAACACCGAGCCGTACAGCGCGAACGACGTGAGGGTGAGCACGCCCGACGCCGCCGAGAACCTCGGGTTGCGGAACACGCGCACGTCGATCATCGGTTCCTTCGCCTTCATCTCCCACAGCGCGAAGCTCCCGAGCAGCACCAACCCGACGAAGAACGACACGACGACCTCCGGGGCCGTCCACCCCTTGTCGGGTGCCTGGATGATGGAGTACAGCAGCGCGATCAGCGTGAGGATCGAGAGCAGCGCGCCGATCGGATCGAGCGGCCGGTTGTCGGGGTCACGCGACGTCGGGATGAAGAAGTGGCCGAGCACGAGCGCCGCGATGCAGATCGGCACGTTCACGAAGAACACCGAGCCCCAGTAGAAGTGCTCGACCAGGATCCCCCCGAGCATGGGTCCGAGCGCGACGCCGATCCCCGACACTCCCGCCCACACGCCGATCGCCTTGGCCCGCTCCCGACCCGTGAACGTGTTGGTGAGGATCGACAGCGTGGTCGGGAAGATGAACGCCGCGCCGATGCCCATGAGCCCACGCGCCAGGATGAGCATCTCGGGCGAGTTCGCCAACGATGCGAGTCCGGAGCAGCCACCGAACAGCACGAGACCGAGCGTCAGCGCGCCCTTCCGGCCGTACTTGTCGCCGAGCGCACCGGCGGTGAGCAGCAGGCTCGCGAACACGATGACGTACGAGTCGATGATCCACTGCAGGTCGGAGCCGCTGGCGCCGAGGTCGCGCACGATCGTGGGGAGCGCGACGTTGAGGATCGAGTTGTCGACCGTGATGATGACGAGCGACATGCACAGGACGGCCAACGTCCACCAACGACGCTCGTAGGCCTTCTCCGCGCTGAGCATCCGCGCCCCGTGCCCTCCTGGTCCGCTGATACTATTAACCGTCCGGTTAACAACTTTACCCGTCGGCACTGCGAGGTGGCAAACCGACATGGCGAACCGCGATCCCGAGGCCACCAAGGCGCGGATCCTCGCCGCCGCGGTCCGCGAGTTCTCGGCCAAGGGCATCTCCGGCGCCCGGGTCGACGCCATCGCCGCCCGAGCGCGCGTCAACAAGCGGATGCTCTACTACTACTTCGAGTCGAAGGAAGGCCTCTTCCGTGAGATCCTCCGGCGCCGGCTCGCCGAGGGCGCGGCGAAGCTGAGCGCGAGCAACGTCGCCGACCCCGATCGCCTGGCCGACCGCACCGCGCGCCTCCCGGGTCAGCGCGAGTACACGCGCCTCACCGTGTGGGAAGCGCTCGAGACCGACCCCGATCGGCCGGTGAACGAGGAATTGCGCCGTGCGCTCTACGACGACTGGGTCGAGGCGGTGCGGGCGGAGCAGCGCGCCGGCAACCTCCCCGACGACCTCGACGCCGCCCAGCTCGTGCTGAGCGAGGTGTGCCTCACGATGGGCCCCTTCCTCCTCCCCCAGTTGACCCACCTGATCACCGGGAAGTCGGTGAAGGATCCCCAGTTCCTCGCCGAGCGTGAGGAGTTCCTCCGCGCGTTCGCGCGCCGGATGACGCCAGCGCGCGCTTCGGGCCCGGTCGGTCGACCGGGCCCGAAGGGCAAGAACTGACGGAGACGGCCTCGCGGGCCTCCGCGAGACCAGCTGGTTCTAGAGCGCGGCCTTCTCGAGGATGTGGATGCCACACGACGAGCCGAGGCCGATGACATGGGCCATGCCCACCTTGGCGCCCTCGATCTGCCGGTCGCCCGCCTCACCGCGCAGCTGCGTGGTGATCTCGAACACGCCGGCCGCGCCGGTCATGCCGATCGGGTGACCCTTCGAGAGCAGACCGCCGGACACGTTGACCGGCATGGTGCCGTCACGCCACGGGGCCTTCTTGTCGATGAACTCGCCGGCACCACCGGGCTCACAGAGGCGCAGGTTGTCGTAGTGGATGAGCTCGGCGGTGGCGAAGCAGTCGTGCAGCTCCACCAGGTCGAGGTCTTCCGGTCCGACGCCCGCGAGCTCGTAGGCCTTGTCGGCCGCGTTGCGCGTGAGCGTGTTGACGTCGGGCTGCGACTCGCCACCGTCGCTCCACGGGTCGCTGGTGAGCACCGACGCGCTGACCTTCACCGCCCGCTTCTGCTGCTCGAGCGAGAGGGTGCGGAGCTTCGACTCCGACACGAGCACGATCGCCGCGGCACCGTCGCCGGTCGGGCAGCACATCGGCAGCGTGTTCGGGTACGAGATCACGCGGGCGTCCATGATCTCCTCGAGCGTGAACACCTTGTTGTACTGCGCGAGCGGGTTCAGCGCCGAGTGCTCGTGGTTCTTCTGCGCGACCTTGGCGAACTGCTCGAAGCCGACGCCGTCGTTCTCGTAGGCGTACTCCATGCCGGCCTGGCCGAACACCGCCGGCATCGTGCCGGAACCGAGCCAGCCGTCGACCGGCATGACGCCGCCGAAGCGACCCGCGGGCTCGAACTTGTTCGCACCATCGCGCGCGGCGTTGCCGGCGAGGAGGCCCATCTTGCCCATCTGCTCCGCGCCGATGGCAAGGCCGAAGTCGGCGTTGCCGGCCTGGATCTCGACCAGCGCGGTGCGCACTGCAGTGGCGCCGGTGGCGCACGCGTTCACCACGTTGTAGATCGGGATGCCGGTCTGGCCGACCTGCTTCGCGACCGCCTGGCCGATGCCGCCCATGTTGAACATGCTCCCGGCGGCGAGGACCTGGATGTCGAAGATGCTCACACCGGCGTCGTCGAGCGCGTTGAAGGTGGCCTCGGCAGCGAGGTCGACGACATCCTTCTCGGGGTAGCGACTGATCTTGGTCATCGAGGCGCCGAGCACCCAGACGGATTCACCCATTGGAAGATCCCTTCTCTCGGTCTCTCTGACTCAGACGGGTTCGAAGCCGAACACCACGGCCTCGGTGCCTTCGTCGTCCGTACCCGCCACGAACGTCGTGAGCTGCACCTTCATTCCGAGCGTCACGTGCTGCGGGTCGGGCTCGATGTTGACCACGTTGGCCTTCACGTCACCGCCGCCGTCGAGGTCGACCACCGACGACACGTAGGGCACCGGCACACCCGGGGCGGCCTGGTGCACGATGGCGAACGACCGCACGACCCCGGTGGTGCCGAGGCGCTTCTTGGTGAACTCCCGGTTGGCGCAGCGACCGCAAGCGTTGCGCCGGTCCCAGAACAGCGCACCGCACTTGGTGCACTCGTTGGCCTCCAGGTGCGGGTCGCCGTCGTCGAGGACGAGGTAGTCGACGATCGGGATCTGGTTTGCCATGGGTGCTCAGCTTCCCCCGGGTCTGCGGCGATGCGAAATCAACTGATGTCGGCGCCCGACGCTAGCCCTTGATCGCGGACCCGACCACCTCTGGAGCGGCCTCCACGTCATGGTCGGAGCCGTCATGGTCGGAGTCGGTGTCGAGGTGCGCGATCCACGCCTCGAACATCTCTGCGTAGCGCCCCCCGGGGCGGTCGACGAGCTCGGCGTGGGTGCCCAGCTCGATGATCTGGCCGTCGTCGACGACCGCGATGCGGTCGGCGCGCATCGCGGTCGACAGGCGGTGGGCGACGATGATCGCGGTGCGACCCTCGAGCACCGCGTCGAGGCCGGCCTCCACCTGGGTCTCCGACTTGAGGTCGAGGTTCGACGTCGCTTCGTCGAGCACGAGGACGCGCGGCGACGCCAGGAACGCGCGGGCAAGGGCGACGAGCTGCCGCTCCCCCGACGACATCGACACGCCGCGCTCGTGGACCGGTGTGTCGACACCCTCGGGGAGACGCCCGATCAGATCGGTGAGACCGACGCGTTCGATCGCCTCGGTCACCTCGTCGTCGGTCGCGTCCGGCTTCGCGAAGGCGATGTTGTCGCGCATGGTGCCCGCGAAGAGGAACGGCTCCTGCGGGACCACGCCGAGCTGGCGGCGCAGCGAGTCGATGGTCACGTCGCGCAGGTCGTGACCGTCGATCGCGACCTCACCCTCGGTCGGGTCGTAGAAGCGCGTGACCAGTTTGGCGATGGTGGACTTCCCCGCGCCGGTGGGACCGACCAGCGAGATGGTCTCGCCAGCCGCGATGTCGAGGTCGACCTCGTGCAGGACGGGCTTGGCCGGGTCGTATGCGAACGACACGTTCGTGAGCGTGACCGCACCCTGGATCTGCGGCAACGCCACCGCGTCCTCCGCCTCTTCCACCGTCGGGTGCGTTTCGAGCAGCTCGTCGAGCTTGGTGATCGCGGCCTGTCCCTGCTGGTACAGGTTGTACTGCTGCACCAGCGACTGGATCGGCCCGAAGAACGAGTTCAGGTAGAGGATGAACGCCGCGAGCTCGCCGACGGAGAGCGTGCCGTCGCGCACCATGTTGCCGCCGATGAGCAGCAGCGCGGCCTGACCGAGCAAGCCGACGAACTCGGTGCACGCGCCGTACGTAGCCGCGATGTGGGCGGTGTGGTCGTTGGCGTCGCGGTAGTGACCGGTGACGTTGCGGTGCTGCAGCACGTTGTGCCGCGCCCGGTTGAAGCCGGTGACCACCCGCACGCCCGACAGGCTCTCGGACAGATCGCTGAGCACGTTGGCGATGCCGTCGCGGACTCGGTTGTATCCCTTGTCGGACGCCGACCGGAACCACAACGAGAGCCCGGTGAAGATGGGCACGATCATGAGCAGTGTGAGCAACGTGAGCTCGACGTTGTAGAAGAACAGCACGACGGTGACGATCACCATCGTGAGCCCCTGCAGCGCGAACTGCGGGAGCCCGTCCTGCAGCAGCTGCTGGAGCGACTCGATGTCGCTCGTCATGCGGGTCATGATCACGCCCGCCTTCTCGTCGGTGTAGTAGTCGAGCGAGAGGCGTTGCAGGTGCGCGAACGTG
>DASXXX010000030.1:0-2413 GCA_036502765.1 Acidimicrobiia bacterium
TGCACGCGGCGACGAGGTGGACGCAAGTGAGTACACGTTCCGCGCCGCGACGCAAATCGAGACCGCGTCTCGCGACCTCGACTGGCTGAACAAGGGTGTCTTCATCAGCGTCGGTGCGCGCCGGCCGGGAGGCGTGATCTATGACACCTATCTGGTCGCGTGACGCCGCCGGCTTCCGAGCCGAAGAAGGTCGCGATCATCACTGGCGCTTCGCGGGGCATCGGTGCGGGCCTGGTGGAGGCCTACCGCCGTGCCGGCTATGCCGTTGTAGGAACGTCGCGCTCGATCACGTCGAGTGATGAGCCTGACTTCATCACCGTCCAGGGCGACATCACCCAGGTCGAGACCGCGCAGCGCGTGGTGGACGAGACGATCGGGCGTTTCGGGCGCATCGACAGTCTCATCAACAATGCGGGCCTCTTCATCAGCAAGCCGTTTGACGAGTACACGGCGGCCGACTTCGCTGCCGTCACCGCGGTGAATCTGGCCGGCTTCTTCCATATCACCCAGCGCGCGGTTCGTACGATGCTCATCCAGGGCAACGGACACATCGTCAATATCAGCTCCAGCCTGGTTGACCACGCCAACAGTCAGGGGGTCGCTGCGCTGACCGTACTGACAAAGGGCGGACTGGCCGCCGTCACCCGCTCGCTGGCGATCGAGTATGCGTCTCGAGGAATCCGAGTGAATGCCGTCTCGCTGGGCGTCATCAAGACGCCGATGTACGGTCCCGAGTCCTACGAGGGGGTCGCTGCGCTACACCCCATCGGGAGGGTCGGCGAGATCAGCGACGTCGTCGACGGGATCCTCTATCTCGAACGTGCCCCGTTCGTCACCGGCGAGATCCTGCACATCGACGGCGGTATGGCGGCGGGGCAGTGAGGCCCCGCCGTCGGACCTAGACCAGGGTCGGATCGACCGACGCGTCGAAGAGGGTGCGGTCGGGCGGTGCCTCCAGCGCGTCGGCGAACATTGCCATGGCCCGGTGGACTTCCGCAGCTGACTCCTGTCGTTCGAGCGCGGCACCGTCCTCATACACCGCGGTCGCGATGAACGAATCAGGGTCGAGCAGGTCGCGTGCGATGTCGAGGTGCATGACGCCCTGTGTGGCTCGCGCCGGAGCGATGATCGCCGCGAGCGCGGCCGTCACCTCGTCGCTCTTGTCGTGCTTGGAACGCATCTTTTGGCGAAGAATGACCATTGGTCCTCCAGTGGGTTGAGATTGAGCCAATGGTCTCTGTTGCGCACGAGCATCGCGCCCGGGAGAAACCCTGGTCGCAGACACGGGCATCTGACCAGGGCAAACCACGGGCGCGATCCCGGAACGATGAGCGCAGGCTGTCACCGACAGTCCCCTAAGCGAAAAGGAAGCCTCATGTCCAAGCCCACAGTCATTCTCGTTCACGGTGCCTTCGGAGACGCGTCGAGCTGGCGCTCCGTGTTCGAGCGTCTCGACAGCGACGAGTACGACGTTCTCGCCGCCGCGATTCCGCTGCGCGGCGTCGCGAGCGACGCGTCATATCTCGGAGCGGTCATCGACCAGCTCGACGGGCCCGTCGTGCTGGTGGGCCATTCATACAGCGGCTGCGTAATCACGGTCGCCGGCGCGTCGGACAAGGTCGCCGGCCTGGTGTACGTGGCCGGCTTCGTGCCCGACGAGGGCGAGTCGATCACCGACCTGCAGACGCGCTATCCGTCGCTCGCGATGGGCAACTTCCTCCAGCAACGGCCGTTGCCCGATGGCGGTGTCGAGCTGTCGGTCGACCCGCAGCGCTTCCACGACATCTTCTGCCCCGACGTGCCCGGCGCCGAAGCGACGTTCATGGCGCACGCACAGCGTCCGCTCCTGGCCACGGCGTTCGAGGAGCCGGCCGCCGCGGCGGCGTGGCGCGCAAAGCCGTCCTGGGGCGTGTTCGGCACGGGCGACCAGCCGATCGCTCCCCAGCTCCACCGCTTCTCGTACGAGCGCGCCGGCTCCACGGTCACGGAGGTCGAAAGCGCCTCCCACTTCGTGATGCTGTCAAAGCCAGACGTCGTCGCAGGCGTCATTCGCGACGCGGTTCAGGCGTCCTCGGCGAAGCTGGCCGCGTAATCCCGGCGGCCACAAACGCGAAAGGAAAAACACCATGCCATTCGTCAAAGTCGGAACGGAGAACAGCGCCGACATCGAAATCCACTACAACGACCACGGCGCCGGCGAACCGATCGTCCTGATCCACGGCTACCCGCTCGACGGCAACTCCTGGGAGCGCCAGGAGCGAGGGCTGCTCGCGAACGGATACCGCTGCATCACCTATGACCGGCGCGGGTTCGGCAAGTCGAGCCAGCCGGCGACTGGATTCGACTACGACACGTTCGCGGGCGATCTCAAGTCGCTGCTGGACCACCTCGCACTCGATCAGGACGTCGTGCT